>CAYQPE010000015.1:0-28141 GCA_964419445.1 uncultured bacterium | reverse complement strand
AATATAAAAGCTTTGTCTTCAGATTTTAATTAACATCTCCCCAAATATTAGTTTGGGATTTCTGTGTCAACTTCTTTTTGATTCAAAATTGAAAAACATATTTGTTTGGGATTTCTGTGTTTTCTGGTTTTTGATTCAAAATTGAAAAAACTTATTAGTTTGGGATTTGTCACAATTTACAATATTTGTTTTTACATAATAATCAACTCACTGGAGAGATACCACCAGAAGTATGTGACTTGATTGAGAGTAATAACTGGTCATGGGTGTGGAATTTTGAATACAATATACTCGATGGCAACAATCTCATAAATACCTGCGAATGAAACTCCTATATACACTCATAATATTATTCGTTTTATTTATAGTTGGATGTGATTTGTTACAACAAGAAGATGTTTATGGATGTACTCAAGGTGGGGGTAAAAAATTGCTGTTGTCCAATTTTATCTGAATGAGAGTTGGTGAGATATGAAAATCCTTTGGGCGGATAGTAGGAATAACCATCAACAATTTGAGCATCTTCTGAAAACAAAAATGAAAATAAAATGACAATAACACTAATCTTTTTCATGAGTTTCAATCCAATCTTTTGTGCTTATTAATACATCAGGGAGACTTTTTTCAGTAACCAATTCTATAATCCACTCAAAGCCAAAGGGTATATCTCCCAAATCAGAGTATGCCTGATATTGAATCAGCGAATAGGTGGTATTTTTATATGGAGTTACGACCCACTGACCCCAGGTATCCCGGATGGAGTTTTCCTCCCAAGGTGAAAGGGTCCAAGATAACCATGACAGTTCAGAAGAGGTGTAGGATGTATCTGAAATTGCATATTGGTATTCTATTCCCAATGGTAAATCCAGGTGAAATCTACTTGAATTTTGTGGTGAAGCCTTGTGAGGGGTAACTCCCTTAATATGAGGCATAAACTGTGGATACGTGTTAAAATCACCAATCACCTGAATAATAGATGTAACCTCTGCATCAACCAAAATGCATGCATGAAAATGTTTTCCTTCTAATTTTTCAATTTGAGAGGGTTTAATTACTACATCATTATTGGATAATTGTATATGATCAGATTCATTTAACTCAATGAGAGGATGAGGAAATGGGGTACCCATCAATAGATATGAATACGTAAAAATATATAAAAGTACAGAAAATTTGCTGTTCATGAGAGGGGTAAAGTTAAATTAAGTTAGATGAGAGATGAAATTGAATCTATTAGAATTAAACAAATCGTTACATGGATAAATAAAAATTAATATGTAGTTTATTTACTCATCAAAAAGGTAAAATATGATACGCTTTATCATTTTTTCAATTTTCATTCAATTCGCCTCTTCCCAAGAAATGCCAGGTACTCCTCAAATTGGATGGATGCCAACGGAATACACAATTACAGATTCAAGTGTTGAGGTATCCCTTGCATGGAATATGTGGTGGGGTGAAAATGGTGATCATTGGCGCTTACTTTCAAATGGTGAATCTATATATGAAGCTCAAATTGCTTCCAATACTCCCCAGGCTCAATCTGCAAATTATGATATAGAATTTGTTCATGGCGGTACATTTTCATTAGTTGTAGAATTATGTAATGGAATAGATAATTCAGAAATATGTAACCAAAGCTCACCCACAGAAATCATAATTGTACAGCAAAATGGTGGTGGTTCAGGTGAATTTGATATTGGTGAAGGTGATTCTGATTGGGGTCATACATTTTTTGCCCCCTTTGTAGATGCCACCGGGTGGCCACCATTTGATATTTCAGGGAATTCCATTGAAACCGGGGTAAAACATTATGCACTGGGATTTATTGTGGATAAAACCGGTGATGCCTGTGAAGCTAGTTGGGGCGGATTTTTTGGATTAGATGGCTGGACGTATGCTGAAGATTTTATGTTTCCGCTCATTGAAGATAATGAAATCGGCCAACTTCGTAGCCAAGGAGGAGATGTTATGCCATCAATTGGTGGTGCTGCCAATACACCCTTAGCATCTGCCTGTCCCAATAGCATGGACTTAGCGGAGCAATATCAGCGTATTATTGATGCGTATAATCTTACCCATTTAGATTTTGACATTGAAGGCATTTGGATTTTGGATAATGATGCCACTCAACGTCGTTCTGAGGCCATTGCAATTATTCAGGAAAATATGGAAAATGAAGATAGACCTTTGAATATTTGGTACACACTTCCAGTTCTACCTGTAGGGTTAACTGCTGACGGTTATTTTGTTGTCCAAAATGCCGTTGAAAATGGCGTAAATCTTGCAGGAGTTAATATTATGGCAATGGATTATGGGGATCAAGCTGCACCTAATCCTGAAGGGTATATGGGTGAATATGCTATAGAATCTGCAGAATCCCTATTTAATCAATTAGATGAAATTTATACTCATGCAGGAATCCCCAAAACGGAAGAAGAAATTTGGGCCATGATTGGAATTACCCCCATGATTGGAATTAATGATGTGACTACTGAAATTTTTAATCTTGAAGATGCAGAACAGTTAAGGGAATTTGCAGATGAAAAGCAAATCGGGATGTTATCTATGTGGTCATCAAATAGAGATAAGCAATGTGAAGAAGGCGTATTAGATCACGTTGATATCAGTTGTAGCAGCATCTTACAAGAGCCGTATGAATTTTCTTCAATATTTAATGAATTTTCAGAAGAACAGGGTATTGTATTTGAGAAAAATGTAATTGGATATTTTGTCTCTTGGGGGATATATGGACGTAATTATCATGTGATGGATATCCCAGCTGAAAAGATAAATGTAATAAATTATGCATTTGCAAATATAAATCCAACCTCGGGGACAATTGAATTGGGTGATCCGTATGCAGATATCGATAAAGCATACCCTGGGGATTGCTGGGATGAAGGTTGTTTACGTGGAAGTTTTAATCAACTCCAAATTTTAAAAAATCAATACCCTCATTTAAAGACCATGATATCTATTGGTGGATGGACTTGGTCAACCTATTTCTCAGATATAGCAATGACTGAAGAATCACGAGAAATCTTTGCTCAATCATGTGTGAACTTTATTTTAGAATATGGATTTGATGGCATTGACTTAGATTGGGAATATCCAGTTGAAGGCGGATTAGAGGGGAATCATAATCATCCTGATGATGGAATTAATTTGGTGGCATTAGTACAGCGAATTCGAGAATTATTAGATGAGCAGACGGCGTTATCTGGGAATAATTACTTATTGACAATTGCATCCTCTGCAAATCCAAATTATATGGATCATTTAGAATTAGAATCGCTTACTCCATATTTAGATTGGATAAATATTATGAGTTATGATTTACATGGACCTTGGGGTGGAGATGGAGATCCAGCTACCAATTTTAATTCAGCACTATACTCCACTGAAAATGATCCATCTCCTGAAATATATGCAGAAAATTTCAATTTATCTGCATCAGTAGAAAACTACATTGAAAGGGGAGTCCCCCGTGAAAAACTCAATGCAGGATTGGCATTTTATGGTAGATCCTTTGCCAATGTAGAAAATGTAAACAATGGATTATATTCAGAATATAATGGAGTTCCAACCATTGGGACATGGGAAGATGGTGTATTTGATTATTGGGATTTAGAGGATAACTATATTAATCTAAATGGATATACTCAGTACTGGCACGATGAAGCAAAAGTCCCGTGGTTATATAATCCAAACACTCAAGTGATGATAAGCTACGACGACACAGAATCTATTAGATTGAAAGCCCAATATATATTGGATGAAGGATTGGGTGGGGGAATGTTTTGGGAATTTTCCGGTGATAAGCATGACGTCCTTCTTGATGAGTTGAATGCAGTGTTCAATTTTGAAAATCATATCAATTGCGTGTCAGGTGATTTAAATGGCGATGATATAATAAATATTATAGATATTGTGAATATTGTAAATTTAATTCTATTAAGTCAATTTGATTCATGTGGTGATTTTAATAATGACGGTATTTTGAATATAGTTGATATTGTACAAATAATTAACTTCATTCTAGGTTAAGTATGATGCTCGTCAATTAATTTCTTTTCAGTAAGGAATTGATTGAATATTCTTAGAAAAATAGTTAAATTTCATTGATAGAAATTAACAAACGAAAAAGGAAAATGATGATGAGATTACTCTCCATGCTATTAACAGCAGTGATTGCCTTTTCACCCATGCATGCTGCAAAGAAAAATAATGCAAAGGCAAAAAAAGATTCCTATCATCAAATTTGTTTAGATTTAGAAGATAAAGTTTTAAAACCTGGGAAAAGTCTAAATCGCTCAGAGAGCAAAGCAATTGGTGATTATCTTAAATCAAAAAAAGTTAAGCGACTAAAGAAAAGAAATTTAAAACATTTCGAAAGTGCAATTAAAAAACATAGATATATTAGCTTAACAAAATTGTCTAAGAAAAAAGGTAATAATCTTAAAAAATGGCCTAAAAAGACTGATGTGGGTAAATGGTATAAAATCCGAGGGGCAAAGAAAGGTAGTAGTGGTAATAAAACCAATAGTTCAAGCGGTAATGAAGATAGTACCAATGATTTAATGGATCAAGACCACGAACAAACCAATTAATCAATATTTTTGATAATTATTTTAAGGGGCAGTTTACTGCCCCTTTTTTTATTCCTAAAAAGAATCACAAATTATACATTCTGAATTTATTCAAATTTGATGAAAAAGATTCTTAAATTTTTAAAAATTAATGAGGGCGAGCTAAAGCCTTCTTTCATTTTATTCATCCATTCATTTTTTTTGGTAGCAGTAATTATTACCTCAAAAACTGCTCGTGATTCATATTTTTTAAGTAGATATGATAAAAACCTTTTGCCCCTTATGTATGTTATTACCGCAATTATCATGTGGAAAGGCATTGGTCTTATTCAATCAAGTTTTAAGAATACGCCCCTTATAAAACAGAATTATTATTTACATTCCTTTTTTGCATTAGGGACCCTATTATTTACATTGTTTAACCAGGGAATATTTGTCCCCATTTTGTATTTATGGGTTGAAATTATTACTGCATTAATGGGTATGAAGTTTTGGGAATTGGCCACCTCGATATTTAATAGTCGGCAAGGGAAACGACTTTTTGGGATAATTACAACTGGTGGGGCAATCTCAGGAGTAGTCACAGGAATGTCTATTTCATCCATAATTTTGTATGGCAGTGAATCTTTAATACTGATTTCTTCGTTGGCAATTCTCATTTGTATTTTCCTTATTTATCAATTAAGAGATTTCATAGTACAACCAATTCAAAATGTTAAAAAGAAACAAAAGGAAGATAAATCTCCAACATATTCACAATTATACCCATTGGCAAAGCATATCCTATGGATTGTAATATTAACTGCATCGCTGTCCACTTTTATAGACTATCAATTTAAAATTGAAATTGGCCAAAACCTTCAATCAGAACAAGAAATGATGAATTTTTTTGGTCAATTTTATACTGTAACGGGTATAATATCTATCATCGTTCAATTATTTTTATCTGGCAGAATTCTTTCCTTTTTTGGAATTTCCGCTGGAATTGGGTCTTATCCAATATTATCCCTATTGGGCTCATTTTTCTTTTTAATTATATCACCCTTTATGGTATTAATTTTTATAAAGGGAGTTGACCAAGTTATAAAGCCAACTTTATTAAGCACGACGATGGAAATTGCATGGTTGCCAGTTTCACCTAAACAAAAGAAAATTGTAAAGCCCTTTTTTAATAACACAATTAAATCATTTGTACAGGCAATAACCGCAATATTAATAATTGGATTTTCAGCCTTCAATTTGGGAAATTTTCCAGTATATATCCTCATTACTTGCTGTTCCATTGCCTTTGTGTTTCACATAATTAAAACTAAAAAATTGTACATGGATGCAGTTTTTAATGCAATTGAAAGTCGCCAATTAGATTCTAATGAATTAAGTTTTGATTTGAGTAATCCAACTATAAAAGAAACCGTATCTAATCAATTAAAGTCAGACGATGTATTTACACAATTATTTGCTTTAGATATAATAAAAAAGAATGACGCTCGTGAATGGCTTAATGAGTTAAAAGAGTTAAAGTACAGCCCAGAAGATAAAATTATACAGTATTTAATTAGTGAGTTTGGGGATATCGAGGAATTATATAGTACTAATGAACTTGTTCAGCTAGCAGAGGACAATAATGATCTTGCACCATCAATAATAAAATCCCTTTCTTTAAGAGGAGAATTAGCGGACAGCCAAAAAATGTATTTCCTAAATCATCCCAATTCAATGGTATCAATCATTGCAGAATCATTATTACATGAAATTAATATAAATGATTCAAATTTCAATGATTTGAGAGATAGAATTATAAATTTTGATGATAAAGAATTTCTATTGAGTTTTATTCCAAATAGTTATTTTAAAGATGAAAAGCTGATATCACATTTATTTGAATCTAGTGATAAGATTAAACTCATTGGTTTAGAGAAAATGGATGATGCAATTAATCCCCAATTCATTCATCATATATTAGATATATTTAGTAATTCACCCTTAAAAATTGATTTTATTTATTCACTTTCTAAACTGAATAAAGATGTTTTGATTGAAGCCATAAAGTCATTTGTAAAAAATAATTCAAATGATTCAGGCAAAATGATGGGTATTCCGTCACTGCTCATTAAAATAGATAATCGAAATACATTGGGAATTTTTACTGAGTTATTCAAAACATCTGACGTTGTATTACTCAATGAAATTGCTATAAACATTTCTCAAAGCAGCAAATCTGTAAATAGTTTTCTCAACAGAATAGATATAGTTTCAAAATCCAATGAAATTTCAGCATCTATTTTCCAAAATTATGCTTTTTTAGTTCAAGATTCATTTGTTGGTAAAGATGAATTTATCATAGACCATTTCCATCATAAAGGATTTACTGAGCTTGAATGCTTACTAAGAGTATCGGGTTTATTGTTAGATAATGCACCCATAGACTCTTATATCCATAGCATTAAAACACATGACAGCCAAGTTCCATTTATCATAGAATTATTAGAGAGCGAACTTCCCACAGAAGTTTCGAAATGGGTTGTTCCCATCATTGAAATAGATTCAGAATTAGAAAAATATGAATTGGGAGCAAAACAATTACCGCTTATCACAGAGCTAAACCAACAGTGCAGAACACTCTACAATTCTGATGATGATTGGGTGCAGGCCATAATTTCTCATCTAATTGCATTGCATGAAGGTAAAGAAATTCAATATGATTCTATAGAATGGGAAAAACTAAAACCCAATTTAATTGCTGATGATGTCATTGAATTTAAACGAATAAAAGATAAACCTATAGCAGGCGTACTAAAAAATTATCTAAAATTTGAAGAGGATGAAACTATGTATACAATTTTAGAAAGAATCACTACACTGAAAAAAATAGATTTATTTCAATCTATTCCCAGTAAAGTGCTTTATCATGTAAGTCAAATTACAGAAGAAGTGGAATTCATGAAAGATGAAGTAATTTTTGAAGATGGAGAATTTGGTGATTATATGATGGTCATTGCCAAGGGTAGTGTGAACATCCATAAAGGGGAGAAATCCATTGTAGACTTGAGCAACGGGGCATGTTTTGGTGAAATGGCAATATTAGATGGTGAACCCAGATCAGCAACGGCAACAGCCTTAGAAGATTGTATTCTTTTTAAAATAACTCAACGTGATTTCTCTCAAGTACTTTCAAATCAAAATGAAGTGATGACTGGAATCATCAAAATTTTAACAAAAAGATTGAGAGAAACCACGCAAAAATTGTATGCCAATTAGTCTTCTAATTGAGTAAATACAGAATTAAATTTGCCCTGAAATGCAGAATAATAATCATTAATTTCGTAAAAATATTTTGCAACTTCAGCATCAATAACTAAGGTATTTTCCCGTATAGTTTCAGGAGCAGGAAACTGAATTTCCACCCCAGCTTTAAATGAGTTTATTTTTAATTCTAAATCAGGATTCATTGCTAAAACTTCTTTTAGGATCAATGTTTCAAATAGTCGTCTTCTATTATTCTTTGACGAAAGTAATATAGAAAATCCATCATTGTCCACATTATATTGTTTTAAATCTTTTTTGAAAGATTTATCATTAGTTTTTACTTTTTTCACCGTTGCAGAAGGCTGTACAAATTCATCTTGATTTTTATTTAATGGATTTTCATATTCCAGCAAAATGGCATCATTATCATTTAATAAGAAATCATCCTCTTTATTACTCAAATATGTAACTCCTTCACCAGATTCAAAGAATATTACATTATCTGGAGTAACATAAGAGAAAAATCCTTGATTTTCGATAATATTATATAGCATTCTTCGAATTAAAATATCCTCACCAGGAATACCCCCATTTTGAATGTATCCTCTCATTTCACCCTCTAAATTATCTCCATATTTATGACTCAACTCTTTTATCTCGTCAATTTTTGGATGTGAAAGTATAAACTCTAAATCAAAAATATCTGCATCTTTCAAACGATAACTATTGGGAAAAAGTCGATTATCCACAGAATCAAACATATCTGAATCTTTGGGAATTATTCGACTGAATCGATTGTGCTCTTCTGAGATTACATGGGGAGTGATAACTACAATTACTTCCTTCTTAGAATGCTGTACACTTGATGATGAGAATAAACTCCCTAATAGTGGAATTTTAGAAAGTAGGGGAATTTTACCATTTGCATCTGATTTTTTATCTGAAATCAATCCACCAATTATAAATGGAGTATTATTAGCAACTCGAATAAAGGACTCTACCCTTCTATTATTTATAGTAGGCGCATTTGCTACATTTTGATGTGAAGATTGTGCATCAACCTCTGTAATGATTGTTTCCACTTGCATGGTAACATCACGTTTATCTTCACTTACACGGGGTTTTAAATTCAATATAATGCCCACAGGAATATATTCAACATCAGACTCAGAAAACCCATCTACAGCGATTGTCCGAGTAATGGGAATTTGTCGTCCCACTTGAATTCGTGCTTGACGACCATCTAATACAAGTACTGATGGTTTTGACAATATTTCAGCAGACTGTGAACTAATAAGGGCTTGAAGATTTATATTTAACAATTTTGAAAAAGCATTTCCTTCCTCATCAAAGAAGCCACCCGTGGAATATTGAAGAAGAAAATCTGAATACCCACCTGAGGTAGTATTTAATGTTGGGGTAGAAATGGCAACTTGTCCATCATCACTTGAAGGATCATTATAATTGGTCAAGCCTAAATCAAATTCATTTAATTTTTCACTATCAATTTCAATGACTAGAGCTTCAATAAGAATTTGATCTGCGGCCACATCAATCTCATTTTTTAAAAATTCATAAAATTCAGAGAAAAGTTCAAATTTACTCTCAGGGTAACAAACCATTAATCGTTGAAGGGGTTCGCCCGATGACATATTAGAAAAAGAAGAGCCCCCCAAAGTTGCAGCTAAATTTTCACTTTCTTCTTCATCCTCATTACTTCCGGGTGAAAGACTACTTAATGAAACCGTATTATTTTCTGGCATTTTAATAATTGTCAATCCATTAGATGACATTTCAGATGTAGGAGAGAATGAGAATTCTGTATCATTTTCAGCATTTTCACCTTCAAATTCAACTACATTATATCCCAATGCTTTTAAGGATCCCATGGCATAATCGGTTTTAATATAGCTCAATTTTACCATTTCACAACTTTGATTATTTAATTGAGTGAAGGATAAATTTAAAATTATAGATGAAAATATGAGTTTTTGAAGAAGATTCAATTTTTTTGAATACATTTAACTACCTTTCAATGATATTTTTAGAGTGAAAAAAATTAATGTATTTTTATACTTTCACGCATCATAAAATTGAAAAAAATTAACACAACCAAATATATTCGAAAATTTGTTGGATGTATTTTCATTACCACCATTGTTGCTGCATGTAATGGATTTAATTGGAATGGCCAAATAAATGTAGAAGATTGTGATTCTGATGAAATCAATATGATTAATTTATTGATAGAACAGAGTTCTTCAACTATGGAATGGGATATGGATACAGATTTTGATGGGACCATTGGTCCATTAGAAGTGGGGTGGCAATTTTGGGAAGATGGTCATCTCATTCATTGGATTTGTTCAGATGTTCCATCGCCATGGTATGTTTATAATTATAATTGCGGACTATCAGGAGATGTAATGAATAATTTCTCTCAATTTTCAAAATTGGAAAAGCTTCATATAGATTTTAATCAAATTAGTGGAATAATAAGTGAAGATTTCTGTCATTCCTATTTTGCAAATAAATCTGATTATTGGTTAAGAATTAATAATAATGAAATGTGTCCACCATTCCCAGAATGTATAAGTGAAAAAAATAGAATTCAGAATACATCTAATTGCAATGAATAATAAATGGTTTTAAATTATATCACATGAAGAGAGCACTAGACCGCATTTTACTTTACTCAATAATTTTCTTTGTTGCCTGTGGAGGGGGAGATATTATTGAGGAAAGCATAGAGCAATACGAAAATAATAAACCTAAAGTTGTCATGAAATTTAAACTAGATGATAATGTGTTAGAGAGATACACTTATAACCAAGTGGGGGAGTTGGTTTACCTTGAAGTTGACAGCTTGTTAAAACGAGATCAGTTTAGGAATTATCTAAAAGGTGATTGGCTTCTAAAATATATGATTGTTGATGAAGACACTCTATTTAGTTCTCAAGATTCTTCAAATGTAGATTCTTTACAAAATGTGTATTCATTTTCAAGAGACAGTCTCAAAGTGTTGGGATGGAAGTATAATGCAGCATATCGAGTGAAATTCTTTGATAGTTTAAATGTAGAGCTGAAAGGCAATTGGGAATTTGACGACTCGGAATTATATACACATCGTAAAAATGAAGTAAAAGATAGAGATACTCTCACTATTAATTCATATAGTGAATTTATTTGGAATAACTTTTTAAATACTACCGATAAGGATGAAATGGTAGTATTTATGCGAAAATAAATGCTCCCATACAACTGAATATATAAATTTTTTGTGACGAGAATCACAGGACTTTCTCTTGTAAAACCCCTTTAATTTTATATAAATTAATCGCTGTTTATTTGTCTTCAAACGGATTGAAGGCAATAATTTGAAGAAGGAAGAGATTGAATAAACTTTTTATAAATATTATTCTATTTTGTGGAGGTGCATTATTATTCGCACAAGAACCTCCATCAGAATTCCAATTTGAACAATCCACCCTTCAAGCATTTTACTTTTTTAATGATGTTTACGATATAGATGGAAACTCATTAGAATCTGAAGATTGGGTTGCTGCATTTAAAGGAAATGTATGTGTGGGTGCGCGTCAATGGGACTTAGTCACATGTGGTGGTATGTGTGATGTGCCTGCCATGGGTAATGATGGCGCTGATTGGGCTACGGAATACATGGTGAATGGTGATATCCCCACATTTAAAATTTATGATGCCTCTGAAGATGAATATTATGATGCACATCCTTCTGAACAATTTGGTTGGGAAAACTTTGGATTTCTTATGGCTACATCTTTACAAGCAGTGAATTTTGGGTGTACAGATGAAGAAGCAAATAACTACGATCCAACGGCAACTACAGATGATGGTTCGTGTGACTATGGTTTACCATCATTATTTCAATTCGACCAATCTACCCTCCAAGCATTTTACTTTGTGTACAATGCCTACGACATAAATGGTGATCCCTTACAACCAAATGACTGGGTGGCTGCATTTAATGGTGATTTATGTGTGGGTGCTCGCCAATGGGATTTAAATCTTTGTCAAGGTGGAATTTGTGATATCCCCGTAATGGGTGATGATGGTGCCGACTGGACACAAGGCTATATGACTCAGGGCGATATCCCTACATTTAAAATTTACGATGCATCAGAAGATAGATATTTTGATGCAATCCCATCACAAGATCATCCATGGGCAAACTTTTCATTACCGATGATTGATGAAGTGCGTGCTACAGAATATGATCATATAAGTATCCCCCTGCACAAAGATAACAACCTTATAAGTTTTTACACCCTGCCTCAAAATAATGAAATTGAGAGTATAATGGATGATATTCAGGAAACAGTATTGGGTGTAATTGGAGAGGCTGAATCTACCCAGTATTTACCCGATGAATTTGGAGGTTGGGTAGGCAGTTTAACAGAATTTAATACATATAATGGGTATTGGATTTATATGGGAGATTCCATAGATACTTTAGATATTGCAGGTTTAGGAATTGATAATGAAAAGGTTTATGATTTACATGAAGGTCTAAACCTAATTTCTTTCCCTGTTCCAGGCCAAGTTGAGATATCAGCTGGAATCCCCGATGAGTTGGAAAGTCAAGTACCATACATAATTGGTGAGAGTGTGGCAACTGCACAAGTAAATGGGCAATGGGTTGGAAGTTTAAATCAATTTCAAGGTCTCAAAGGTTATTGGTTCAATGTAGATGTTGAAATGCAATTTTCCTATGATTTATCAGAATTGGAAACACTCTCTAGACAACAAATAAATCTTTCTAAATCTGAATTAGACTTTCAGTTTAATCAATCAAGTGTTCAGTCTTTTTATTTTGTTGATTTAAACCATATAAATAAAATTAATCATGGAGATTGGATTGTTGCATATCATAATGATGTAATTATCGGTTCACGTCAATGGTTGGGAGAAATTATAGATATCCCTGTTATGGGATATGATGATAATTTTAATACTGCAGGATATCCAAGTAATGGAGATGAAATTAAGTTTGAAATTCAATCCATCAACGATTCATTTGAACTTTTAACACCTGTAAATAAATTTGTCCCCAATGAATTATTGATAGTTGAATCAGTATCAATTCAGATTAAAAATACAATTCCTAATAGTATATGGATAGAACGAATTTATCCCAACCCATTTAATCCACAAACTACCATTGATTTATACTTGGCCAATGATGCTTATGTTGAAGTTGAAGTATATAATGTTGATGGTTCCTTTATTGAAACTCTTAACCGTAAGGAATTAAATGAAGGGTTAAATTCTATACATTGGAATGCATCGCATTTACCATCGGGAGTTTATTTCATTCGTTCAATTTCTCAAGGTATAGAGTTAACCCAAAAGGCAATTTTACTCAAGTAAAATATCTCTAAATTCCTATCAAATCCTTGATAGGTGAGCTTAATCACACTTTTTAAACCATTTACAATTTGTCATATTTAACGTGGTACACATCACATTAGGATGAACAAACTTATCTTAATTTTTTTTTAGAAATTAGGGAGCAATAGACCATGTCAAGACCAATAAGTGATAAATTAATAAATCAAATTGAAGGCACAAATTGTTTAAGTCAAGTATGCACTCAATATCCACATATTGTAATTCGTACTCAATGCGGTACAGGGCGATATGTATTTCAAAATATTTCGTACAGGAATGATGAATTGGTATTGGAATTCAAATTATTAAAAGATGATGAATTTGGGGATAATGAGAATATTGTTCATAATATTGGCCAAATGTGTTACCTCACAGCAAGTCAATATTTATATGCATTTGATTATCAAGCATATGCATAATTAGCGCATCATCTTACAGAGAAGGTCGACCGGATGATGTTGCGGCCCCGCGAAAAGCGGGGCTTTTTTTTATAAAAATTAATTAATTTTCATCCAGTTTGATTTTAATATATAATATGAAAAATTGGCAAAAAATTACTCCACTGCTATTATTGATATTTTCATGTTCATCCCAATTAGAGGATGCAACAGCTGAAATTCGAAGTAAGGATGTACACACTTCCTACTATTCTAATGGGCAATTAGAATATTCCTCTGAAATGTATAACGATAAACTTGATGGATTAACAAAATATTGGGATAATCAGGGAAAACTAAAATCTTCTTCTAATTATAAAAATGGAGATTTACATGGAAAGAGTATTTTCTATTTTGAAGATGGGTCAGTAAAACTTAAAAGTGAATATTTTTACGGGAAAAAACATGGAATAGAAGAGGCCTTTTATAAAAATGGCCAACGGCAATCTTATACAGTTTTTGAATATGGAGAAGTAATAATTCCTACTTCGCGTTGGACCAGTGATGGAGAATTAATCCCGTGAGGAGAATTCTTATTATAGTTTTAATATATTCTATATGTAAGAGTAGTTCAGGGAATTATAAAAAAATATCATTTTTGGGGGATATAGAGGTCAGTAATTGTGCCTTCAATAATTTCAGCTGCATTTGCAAAGGTTTCAGTTAAAGAGGGGTGAGGATGAATGGTGAGACCCACATCTTCCGCATCTGCACCCATTTCAATGGCGAGCATGGCTTCTCCAATTAAATCCCCTGCATTTGGCCCAACAATCCCTACACCAATAATTTTTCCCGTATCTTTATGAGATAAAATTTTCGTTTTACCTTCAAAACGATTTAGAGAAATTGATCTACCACTGGCCATCCATGGGAATTCACCTTTTGAGTATGGAATCTCTGCGTCTTTTAATTCAGATTCAGTTTTTCCAGCCCATGCAATTTCAGGGTCTGTAAATATTACTGCAGGAATAGCCATTGGCTCAAATGTTGCAGATTTATCTCCCGAAATATGCTCTGCTGCAACCTTTCCTTCATGGGTTGCTTTATGGGCTAACATTGGGTCGCCAGTTACGTCTCCAATGGCATAAATATTTGATATTGCAGTTTGGCGATTTTTATTAATGGGTATAAAACCTCTTTCGTCAACATTAATTCCCATATTGCCCAACTCTAGTTTCTCTGTATTTGGTTTTCTTCCCACCGATACCAATACAATATCAAACCTTTCCTTGAATGCACCTCCATTCTTTTTTTCAAAAGTAACATTAATTTCGTTTTTAGTTGGTGATATTTTTACAACTTTTGTTGATGTTAAGATTGATTCAAATTGATGGGAAAGCTTATTAAATAGGGGTTTAACTAAATCTTGATCTGCCCCTGTCAATAGTTGAGGCATAAATTCTGCAACTGTAATTTTACTACCTAAAGATGCGTATACACTTCCCATCTCTAATCCAATGTATCCTCCACCAATTACTAGCATCTTCTTGGGGACTTCTTTTAAAGATAATGCGCCAGTTGAATTAATGACTCGAGGGTCATTGGGTAGCCCTGGAAATTGCGCTGGGCGAGATCCAGTAGCAATTATGCAATTTTCAAATGATATTTTCTTTAATCCACTATCTGTTTCTATTGATAATGAATTTTTATCTATAAATGAAGCAGTGCCAGTAATTCGTTCTACGTTTCTTGATGTTGCCATACTTGCAATCCCTGAATTTAATTTTGAGATTACCGATGATTTCCATTTTTGGATTTTAGCAACATCAATAATAGGAGCATTAAATTTTACTCCCAATTCTGAAACTGACTCTGCATCTTCAATTACTTTTGCAAGATGTAATAAAGCTTTAGAGGGAATGCAGCCACGATTTAAACATACTCCACCAAGTTCATTGTGTTTGTCTATAAGTAAAACCTGTAGGCCTAAATCAGCAGCTCTAAATGCTGCGGCGTATCCGCCAGGACCTGCACCAATTACGACCAGTTGAAAATTTAAAGTTTCCATTACTTCAGTAAATTTAAATTTTCGAGATATGATGCAAATGTTCGAGTAAAGTTAACGGCTGCAATACCATCAATAACTCGGTGATCATAAGATAAACTGTAGGGTAATATTTTACGTGGATGGAATTTTTTATTCTTAAATACGGGTTCAATCTCCATTCTGGAAATTCCTAAAATAGCCACCTCTGGGGGATTAATTATTGGGGTGAAATAAGTTCCACCAACTCCTCCCAAACTAGAAATGGTAAAACATCCACCTTGCATATCAGCCAGCGTTAATTTTCCTTCACGTGCTTTTATACTCATTTGAGATAATTCTAATGTCAGTTGTTTAAAACTCTTCTTATCCACATCTTTTATAACGGGAACAACCAATCCATTTGGAGTATCTACAGCAATCCCAATATTGAAAAACTTTTTGTATATTAAGTTTTCACCATCATTACTTAATGAGCTATTAAACTCAGGATATTTTTGTAATGTTTTTACCACTGCCTTCATGTAAAAAGGAATATGGGAAACTTTTATTTTTGGATTTTTGTTAAGTTTTTTTAATGATTTTCTTAAATCATCTAACTCAGTAATATCGGCCTTATCAAATTGAGTAACATGAGGGATAGTCTGCCATGATTCTTGTAATCGTTGACCTGTAATTCTCTTAATTTTACTTAATGATTTTTGAGAAACATCACCCCATTGGGTAAAATCTATTTCTGGTTTTTTCACCGTAGATGGTGATGGTGCAGGTGAAGTAGTGGGTAAAGGTTCTTCTGGGGCAGGTTGTTGAATTGTTTCTTTTACAAAATTTTGAACATCTTCTTTTGTAATTCTACCCTTGGGTCCAGTACCTGAAACCTCAGTAATATCACAGCCTAATTCACGTGCAAATCGTCGAACACCTGGACTTGCAGATACAGAAATATCAGAATCTTTAGAATCTAAAACGGTTGATTCTTTTGGGGAATCTACTATTGGAACGGGTTCATTTTTTTGTTGAGTAGGTTTTTCCTCAACGGCTTTATTAGGCTTAGTGTCGGATTCTCCAATGTCATTAGAAGGTGTATCTCCAGTTGCAGATAGTGTAATGATGTTATCACCAGGTGAGATACTATCCCCTTTTTGTACATGCACAGAGTCTACAAGTCCGGCCTCAGTTGAGGGGATTTCCATAGATGCTTTGTCTGTTTCAACGACGATTAAAATATCATCAACTGAAATTGTTGAACCCTTTTGTACCACCACATCACTAATTTCAACAGATGTGATTCCTTCTCCGAGTTCAGGTAAAATTACATTTGCCATATTAAACTTTTACTGGGTTTGGTTTTTCTGGATTAATTTTATACTTCTCTATGGCTTTTGCCACCATACTTTTATCTAACTGGTTTTCTTTGGTCAATTCATTTAATGTTGTGAGAACAATATAATAACGATTTACTTCAAAGAATTCTCTTAATTCATCACGAGTTTCACTTCGCCCAAAACCATCTGTTCCTAATGCCACAAAGGGACAATTCATATAAGGAGATATTTGTTCTGCTACCAATTTCACATAGTCAGAAATAGCGATAACAGGTCCATTTTCGCTTATTAAACATTCTTGAACATATGATGTTTTTGGCTCTTCTTGTGGATGTAAAATATTCCACCGAGATTTATCCTCTGCTTCTCGATGTAACTCACTATAGCTAGTTACACTCCATACATCGGCACTAATTCCCCAATCTTCTTTAAGGAGAATTTGGGCTTCAAGCACTTCATTTACTAATGCACCACTTGCCAATAATTGAATTTTCAATTCAGAATCTATTTTTGATTGAGAAAGTTTGTACATCCCTTTGATAATACCATCTTCAACATTTTCAGGCATAGGAGGTTGAATATAATTTTCATTTTCCAAAGTGAGATAATAGAATTCATCTTGATGCTCTACATACATGGTTTTTAATCCATGATGAATAATAACTGCAATTTCATAGGCAAATGCAGGATCATATGCACGTACATTGGGAATCACAGAAGCCATTAATTGACTATGTCCATCTTGGTGTTGCAGACCTTCGCCTGCAAGAGTAGTGCGTCCAGCAGTACCACCCAATAGGAATCCTTTGGTACGCATATCTGCTGCTGCCCATATAAAATCTCCAACACGTTGGAAACCAAACATTGAATAGTAGATGAAAAAAGGAATCATACTTACCGCATGTGACGAGTAAGACATTCCTGCTGCAATAAACGATGAAATTGCACCAGCTTCACTAATACCTTCTTCTAAAATTTGGCCATCAGTAGCCTCTTTATAGTATAGAAATTGATCTGAATCTACAGGGATATATTTTTGTCCAACATGTGAATATATACCAAGTTGCCTAAATAGAGGGTCAATTCCAAAAGTTCGTGCTTCATCTGGAATTATGGGGACTATATTTTTACCAATTAATTTATCTTTAGTTAATAGAGTTAATAGTCGTACAAATGCCATAGTCGTTGAAATTTCTCTATCACCTGACCCATTTATTAATTCTTCAAAATAATTTAATTCTGGAATTTTAAGGGGAGTTTTATTGGCACTTCTAGATGGTAAAGAACCACCTAATTTTTCTCTCTGTTCTTTAAGATAATTAATCTCTGTACTGTCATCAGCTGGTTTGTAAAATGGTGCTTTGATGCATTCTTCATCAGAAAGGGGGATATCAAATCGTGAACGGAAATGAAGTAGTTCTTCTTCATTTAATTTTTTTTGCGAGTGAGTAATATTTCTTCCTTCACCAGCTTCACCCAAACCATAGCCTTTTATAGTTTGTGCTAATATCACCGTAGGTTGATCTTTGTGATTTACAGCTTCATGATACGCCGCAAATACCTTTGCAGGGTCATGTCCCCCAACTTGAAATTTCCAAAGTTCATCGTCTGTGAGATGAGCTACCATTTTTAATAATTTAGGATCTTTACCCCAAAAGTGTTCTCTTATATATGCACCGCCTTCAACGATATATTTCAGACGATCACCATCAACCATTTCATCGAGTCGTTCCAGTAAGAGTTCACTATTTTCATCATCCATGAATTGATCCCACTCAGAGCCCCACACAACTTTAATTACATTCCATCCAGCCCCTCGGAATGCACCCTCTAATTCTTGAATGATTTTGCCATTACCACGAACAGGCCCATCCAACCGTTGAAGATTGCAATTTACCACAAAAATCAGATTATCTAACTTTTCACGTGAGGCTAAAGTGAGTGCACCCAAAGATTCTGGTTCATCCATTTCACCATCACCTAAAAATGCCCAAACTTTTCGATTTTTATCTTCTAGGAAACCTCTATCATATAAATAATGCATGAATCGAGCTTGATATATTGCCATGATTGGACCTAGTCCCATAGACACGGTGGCAAATTGCCAAAAATCTTTCATCAGCCATGGATGTGGATATGAGGATAAACCACCTCCTTTGGATAATTCTTTTCTAAAATTATTGAGTTGTGTTTCTGAAATTCGACCCTCTAAGAATGCACGTGCATATATGCCAGGTGAGGCATGTCCTTGGAAAAATACCAAATCACCACCGTCAATTTCAGGCCCTTTTAAAAAATGATTGAATGCAATTTCATACAGTGTTGCAGCAGAAGAAAATGAGGAAATATGTCCCCCAATACCATGATGTTCTCTATTTGCACGTACAACCATTGCCATGGCATTCCACCGAATAAGCGATTTGATTCTTCGTTCAATATCCCGATCACCGGGGAAATTCTCCTGTTGTGTTACTGGGATGGTATTTACATAAGCAGTATTGGGGCTATATGGCATTTTTACACCATTTCGTCGGGCAAATTCTATCATTTTTTCTATGATAAAATGTGTTCTTTCCACACCCTCTGACTCAAGTATGGCTTTTAGTGATTCAATCCATTCTTGAGTTTCTCGTGGATCAGTATCTAAATGTTTGAAAGTTTGATTCATATTTACGTCGATATTCAGTATATAAAATTACGAAGAATAAAAAATTATTGACCTAAAGTTTGTCTTAGATTTTCCCATCCAATATCATTTAACTTTTTTTTCATTAACCGAAACCCCTCTCCATAGTCAGGATCTAAGTCTGCATACATAGACTCTAAATGAATATTGGAAAAAGTGGTATTATCTAATTCATAAATATATGCACTGGCTAAATTGCAAAACCCTTCTCGTTCTTGTGAGGGGAGTTCCACAGAATTTTCAAAAAGCCATACGTGAAAATACTCATGGGCAAGTACGGCATGAAATTCAATTTTAGGAAGTCGATCTAATACATAAATGTGGAATTGCTTATTGATTTTCCCAAGTGGTGTTTTTAAAAATGAATAATGGGTGAACCCTTTTAAGGTAGAAGATGCTAATGCCCCAGATAATTCGTTTAATGAATTTCTACTTACAATAGTAATGGGAATATCTGTAGTTGAAATATTAATGCCAATTTTACTTAAATTTTTTAAAACGGTGTCCCTTGAATCTCGTATTTCATGAAGTTTGCTGATGGTATTACTTTCACAAAGGCTACATAGATAACGACCATCACTTAATCTATAGCCGCCGTGTGTAACTGTTTCAGAGATAATCCTTGAGCAAGAGGTACAATAAATACCTTCCTTTTCATGATGAGTATGAAAAGGATTTCCCCAAGCATCAACCAAATATTCATTTTCTAATGGTTGTAAGCAAATTTGACATTTAGGCAATATTTCATTTTTAAAGCAATGGGGATGATATTGACTATTTTTATGCGAATAGTACTCTTCTTGCAAATGCTGATTACAAAAATTACAACGCGGTTTGATATGGGTTTGATAACAATTAGAATGATATGGTTTGTTCTCATATTCTATCCATTTATGCTGAATTATTTTTTTGCATTGGTTACATATTTTTGCATCAGCTTGAATGAATGTAAATAGCCCCATAATGACCCATAAAATATATTTTGTATTCTTCATCTTCATATTAATTCATAGTGGATATATGTCCTAAATTTAAACCCATTTCTTTTGGATAATTTTATACTTATAGTTGAAATATAGACAGTAACTCAATAATGAGTTACGTAATTTATAAACTACGTATTCAGATAAAAAATATTATATGAGAATTGCATTTTTAACTGCTGGCGGTATAGCACCATGTTTATCATCTTCAATTGGTGAGCTAATAAAGGGATATTATCATAAATATCCAAACGCTAAACTTTTGGGTTATCTACATGGTTATCGTGGATTATTACTGGGTAAGTCTATTGAAATTTCAGAAACAGTAAAGCAAAATGCTGATATCCTAAGCCAATTTGGGGGAAGTCCTATTGGTAATAGTCGCGTGAAATTAACCAATGTAGAAAATTGTGTAAAAATGGGTTATATCCAAGAAGGTGAAAATCCATTAAAAATTGCTGCAGAACAACTCATTAAAGATAAAATTGATATTCTACATGCCATCGGCGGAGATGACACCAATACTACCGCTGCAGACTTGGTGGAACATCTAGCAGATAATGGGTATAATTTAACGGTGGTAGGTTTACCTAAAACTATTGATAATGATGTGTTTCCTATTCAGCAAACCTTAGGTGCATGGACAGCGGCAGAGCAAGGGGCAATATTTTTTGAAAATATTGTAAATGAAAGCACAACCAGTACACGACAACTCATTATACATGAAGTAATGGGTAGAAATTGTGGATGGCTCACTGCAAAAACTGCTGAAGTGTATAGAACACGCTTAAATCAACGTGATTTTTTACCTGATTTTTTAGTGTCAAAAGATCGTTGGGATGTACATGCAGTTTATATTCCTGAAATTGAAATTGATATTCAAAAAGAAGCGAACAGGCTCCGTAAGATTATGGATGAGAAAGATTGTGTGAATATATTTCTCAGTGAAGGCGCAGGGATAGAAAGCATAGTTAACGAAATTGAATCCTCTGGACAAGAAGTACGAAGAGATGCTTTTGGGCATGTACGATTAGATGAAATTAATCCGGGGCAATGGTTTGCAAAACAATTTGCAAAAGAAATTGGTGCAGAAAAAGTACTGGTTCAAAAGAGTGGATATTTTGCTCGTTCAGCTGAACCCAATGAAATGGACTTGGAATTAATAAGAAATACCGCAAAATTAGCAATTGAATGTGCTGAGAATAAAAAGAGTGGGGTAATCGGTTTAGATGAAGATTTTGGGAATCAATTACAATGTATAAAATTTGATAGAATTAAAGGTGGGAAACCCTTTGATACGACTTCATCTTGGTTTACAAAAATGTTAAATGAAATTGGTCAATAACTTGAGAAAGGGGAATTAATGAAGTATAAAAATGAGTTAATTCAAAATGCAAATTTAATGGTACAAAAAGGGAAAGGTATTCTTGCTGCTGATGAGAGTACGCCCACATGTACGAAACGATTTACAGGAATAGGTGTGGAGTCAACAGAGCTAAAACGAAATGAATATCGTGATATGTTACTCACAACTAATGATATGGAATCTTTCATTAGTGGCGTTATTTTTTACGATGAAACATTACGTCAATCCACTATAAATGATGGAACGCCATTCCCTAAGCACTTACAAGATAAGGGTGTAATCCCGGGAATTAAAGTAGATATGGGTGCTAAACCATTGGCAGGTCATGAGGGCGAGTTAGTAACAGAAGGCCTTGATGGGTTGAGAGATCGATTGATTGAATATTATAAAATGGGTGCACGATTTGCAAAATGGCGTGCAGTTATTACCATTGGAGATGGAATTCCTTCATCAGCTTGTTATGAGGCAAATGCACATGCATTAGCACGATATGCCGCTCTGTGTCAAGAGTCTGGGCTTGTTCCCATTGTTGAGCCAGAAGTATTGATGGATGGTTCTCACAGTATTGAAACCTGCTATGATGTTACGGTTACTATTCAGAAAGAAGTATTTAGACAGTTAGAAGTTCAAGGTGTAATGTTAGAGGGGATAGTTCTTAAACCAAACATGATTGTTTCTGGAACTGAATGTTCTGTGCAGGCAGATGTGAATACGGTTGCAGCGTTGACTGTGAAATGTTTAAAAGAAACCGTACCGTCATCTGTACCAGGGATTGCATTTTTATCAGGAGGTCAATCAAATGAAGATGCAACTGCCCATCTTAATGCAATGAACTCTACTTATGGTGATGACTTACCGTGGAATTTAACATATTCATATGGAAGAGCATTACAGCAGTCTGCGTTAAATACGTGGGGTGGTAAAACTGAAAACTTAGCTGCAGCACAAGATGCCTTTTATCTTCGTGCTAAATTAAATGGACTTGCTTCAACTGGGGACTATAGTGATTCTATGGAAGAAGTTGCAGTGTAATTAATATATTAAATAAAATAAAAATGGGGAGTTTACTCCCCATTTTTATTTTGAAGATATAGTTTAATTTTTTCAAGTCCCTTTTCAATTTTTTCAACATCTAAAGCATAAGAAAAACGAACTCTTCCAGGTGCCCCAAACCAATCACCCAAATAGGTGATTACATTATAGTCCTTGAATAAATCCCAAACGAAATCATGGGCATTTTCAACTTTTGGCATCATATAAAAGGCACCTTCAGGATTCCACAATTCTAAACCTAAATCCGTTAACCCATTGAATAATAGATTACGTCGCTCTTCCCAAATTTTTAATTGATTATCAATAAAAGATCGATGAACTTTAGTTGCCTCAAATGCCATTTCTTGTCCTAGAATATTGGTGTTCATAGAGGTGTGGGTTTTCATCGTAATGATATTATTTATTAGTGACTTATCTAATGACCATAAATAGCCTACTCTAAATCCACACATGGCATAGGTTTTTGAAAATGAATTTATAGTAATTACATGTGGACCCTTAATTAAATAATTGTCCCGAACATATATTAAATCTTTATATACCTCATCAGATAAAATATAAGTGCCTTGAACTTCAGCAATTTTTTCAATTTCTTTTAATGTTTCTACAGACTCAACTCTACCTGTGGGATTAGATGGAGAGTTTATTATGAGGGCACGACATTCATGGATTTTTGATTTAAAATCATCTACATCTATCCGACCCTGAATGGTTTTAACAAATACAGGTTCCATGCCTGAAAAATTAATCATGTGGGGATAAGAATAATAATAGGGTTTAGTAATCATTACTTTTTTGGGTAAATGATGATTAGTTGTTGCAATAACTCGTAAAGTCAAGTCTAATGCTTCTGATGCACCGTTGGTGATAACAAAACTATCTGCAGTTGAATCTGGATATTGATTCGCCAGTGCATTCCTTAAATTTTCTTGACCTTGAATAAGTCCATATTTAAAATCGGAATAGTGTGGTAGTATATTGTAAACTTCTGGAGGAGGGGGCAAATCAGGTTGACCTGATCCGAATGAAATTATATCATCACCTTGTACACCAATAAACGTTGCTGGCGAGAGAGAATCTTTGGTAATCATTATTAATTTGGATATATTCTGACTTGAAGAATTCGACGAGCAGTTGCTTTAATAATTTCAATTTGACCAATTGATGTGAATAAATGCTCGCCTTGATTTGGAATTCGGCCAATTTGAGAAATGATAAATCCACCTACTGTTTCATAATCTCCTTGGGGAATGATATTTTTGAATTGTTCATTAAAAATTTCCCAATCCATTTTGGTATTAACTGAAAATGAACCATCATCATTTTTTATTCCTTGAACAGAGTCAGTATCAAATTCATCTTCAAAATCACCAAATAATTCTTCAAAAACATCTTCTACCGTTATGAGTCCTGCTGTACCTCCATGTTCATCTAATACAATGGCCAGAGCATGACGAGAATTTTGAAACTCAGCCATCAATTCCATAAGCCGTTTTGAATATGGTGTGAAATGAATTGGTTTTATCACCTCTTGTAATTTTTCAGGAGCATTAAATAAGTCATATAGATATACTACACCTAAAATATTATCTAAACTATTTTCAAAAACTGGGAGTTTAGAATGTCCTGAATCAATAAAAGTATGTAATATTTTTTCCAATGAATCATCTTTTGAAATTGCAGAAATTTCTGTTCGGGGAGTCATGGCTTCGTAAACACTAATATCGCTAATTTCAAAAACATTGGTGATGAGCTCTTGCTGATCCTTCTCTATAGTTTCCTTATCATTAATTTGCTCATATACATGTTGCAAGTCATCGCGCTTTTCTTCTAATTGCTCTGCTGTGGAGCGAGATTCAGTAACATCCATAAATCCCATTCGTTTGATAATAAATAGAAGAGGAAGCATGAATATTCTGCTTATCGTTAGAAATGGAGATAAAATTACAATTCCAATATTTGCATACTCTCGCATGATAGTTTTGGGTAGAATTTCACCAAAAATTAATATAATAACAGCGATAGGAATTACAATGTACTGCGGTGAAAAAGTTTCCATTCTCAACAAATAAATTGTGGCAAATGAAGTGGTTAAGATATTGGCAAAATTAGTACCAATCAAAATAACAGAGAGGTATTCCTCTTTATTTTCAATAATGGATGCAGCCCAACGTGAAAGTCGCATTTTCTGTTTCACCCATACATTTATTTGCAATGCATTGGCAGAAATGAGTGCTATTTCAGATCCTGAAAAGATGATTGATAAAATTAACCCGGCTATGGCTAAGTTTAGGTCAAGCATTATGAATAATTTTCCATATAGTTAAATAAATTAGTGGGATTATAGAATATATTCAAAGATGAATAGTATAAAAGTTACAGAACAACAAAATTCAAATTCCATGCACATTGATAAGCAAAGTGTGGAAGAAATTTTGCATATTATCAATAATGAAGATGCACACATTGCTAATTGTGTAAAAGATGTAATTCCCCAAATTTCTCATTTTGTCGATGCAGTAATCAATTCACTTTGGAATGATGGTAGATTATTTTATGTTGGTGCTGGTACTAGTGGACGATTAGGGGTATTAGATGCATCAGAATGTCCCCCTACATTTCGCACAAATCCACAGATGGTACAAGGCATCATTGCTGGTGGAGATACTGCACTTAGAAATTCTGTAGAGGGAGCAGAAGATGATGGCTATGCAGGCAAAAATACAATGGAAATACATGATGTAAATAATCGGGATGTTGTGTTGGGCATATCAGCAAATGGAAATGCTCAGTTTATTTTACACGCATTGAAAGAAGCAAAATTGAGGGGAGCAACAACTGGACTGTTGATTTGCAATATTCCTCAAAATTTAGATTATATTGACCATACAATTTCAGTTGTGGTTGGACCTGAAATAATAACGGGATCCACACGTATGAAATCTGGTACTGCCACCAAAATGGTATTGAATATGATTACCACAACATCCATGATAAAGTTAAATAAAACCTATGGGAATTTAATGGTGGATCTCACTGCATGTAATAAAAAATTGTGGCAAAGAGGAGGTGGAATCATATCTCAGATTACAAATTTAAACTCTGAGGAATCAATGAAATTATTGAAGTCTGCAGATGGTGAAGTAAAGACAGCCATTGCCATGTGGAAACTCCAATGTAATAAAGATAAAGCCCGAAAAACGCTTAAAGATGTAAACGGAAATTTGAGCAAAATTATTGATTCGTAGAAATCCATACACTAATGGAATAAATATTTTAGGCCTCATGTCGGGTACATCAATGGATGGGTTGGATATGTGCCTTTCCGAATTATATCTTACTGAAGAGTACAATTTTTCTTTCAAAATAGTTAAAACGGCGTTTAGTCCATTTGATAAAAATACTAAACAGATGATATCTCATGCTCTACATGGTAATGGTATAGAATTAGCCCATGAACATTTAGGGGAATTATATGTAGAAATATGTAATGAATTTTTTATCAATGAACCTATTAATGCCATTGCTATGCATGGCCAAACTATTGCCCATAAAGATGGAGAAATGACCCATCAGATTGGGAATCCTCGCCATCTTAAAGAGAGTTTTAAGATTCCCATAATATATGATTTTAGGCAAAATGATATTGCAGAAAATGGTAATGGAGCTCCGTTAATGCCTTTTCTAGATTGGCTTCTGTTCAAGAATAATCTAAAACATAATATTGTATTAAATATCGGAGGGATTGCAAATATTTCCCATATACCACCACATGCGAGTCACACGGAAGTAATTGGATTTGATACAGGCCCTGGAATGTCTCTCATTGATGAATTATGTACTCAGTGCTTCAATAAACCATGTGATGAAGATGGGAAATTATCACTAAAAGGGAATGTGAATAATGAATTGCTGAATAACCTAATGATCCACCCTTTTATTGATAAAGAATACCCCAAATCTACAGGAAGACATGAATTTGGATCAGAATTTGTTTATAAAATAATTCAAGAATGGAAGCATTTATCTCATTATGATATTCTGAGAACATTTGTATCATTTACAGCTAATTCTATATGGGAGAACATTTTATTAATCCGTAATTTTACCCCACAAAATTGGGAACTAATTGTGAGTGGAGGTGGTGTTTTTCATCCTGTACTCATGAGTGATTTAGAATATTATTCATCCCAAAAAATTAAGACATCAAATGACTATGGTATTGATCCTGAATTTAAAGAAGGGTTACTCATGTCAGTGTTAGGAGCAGCTAAGATGATGGAACTTCCTGCCAATATGCCTACAGTCACAGGTGCAAATAAACGAGTCTCATTGGGACGCATTTTATAAGGAAAATATGAACGAATTTATTTTTAGAAAATATGATATAAGAGGTATTGTTAAAACTGATTTTACTGATGATGTGGTTCAAAACTTAGGCCGCGCTTTTGGAACCTATGTTTCACGAAGTGGAGGTAGTACGGTTGCAGTGAGCGGTGATATTCGGCCTTCAACCATTGGACTAATGGAAAATTTGATAAAAGGCCTTTTAGATGCTGGCGTAAATGTAAAAGATTTAGGAATTCTACCCACACCAGCAAATTATTTTTCTATGTATCATTTGGATGTGGATGGCGCTATTCAAATAACTGGTAGCCATAATCCTCCAGAATTCAATGGTTTTAAAATTTCTCATAATCAAAAAGCATTTCATAGTGAACAAATTCAAGACTTAAAAACGCTTATTGATAATCAAGATTTTGAAACGGGTAGGGGCGATGTAGAAAAAGTTGATATACTCTCAGACTATATGGAAATGTTAAAAAATAAGATTAATATTGAACGACCTTTAAAAGTTGCTATCGATTGTGGAAATGCTGCAGGATGTATTTCAGCACCACAAATTTTTAAATCATTGGGAATGGAAGTTACAGAATTATTCTGTGACGTTGATGGTACATTTCCGAATCATCATCCAGA
Organism: uncultured bacterium; assembly: GCA_964419445.1. Taxonomy (GTDB): domain Bacteria; phylum Fidelibacterota; class Marinisomatia; order SCGC-AAA003-L08; family D37C17; genus JABHHG01. Next base: position 62 of record CAYQPE010000015.1, on the reverse strand, counting down.
TCCAACTGAAGACCATAATTTAAAAGATTTAATTGAGGTAATTCAATCCGGTGATTATGATT
>CAYQPE010000014.1:0-29406 GCA_964419445.1 uncultured bacterium | reverse complement strand
AGCTTATACAGCCAAACCCCGATAAATATCAGGAAAATAAGATAACTAAACACTCTGGTGATGAAGTTCCATCAATAGCTATTATCCCATTTGAGAATAAAGGCAAAGAAGAAGATGCATTCTATTCCTATGGTATATCAGCTGATTTAATATCAGATGTATCAAGTGCTGGTCTTATTCGAGTTGCCAGTAAAAAACAGATAGATGAGGCAGGAGAACTTCCACAAGATGAGCTTGCTAAAAAACTTGATGTAAGATATATGATAAATGGAGAGCTATGGCGTATGGGAGAAATGTTTCAGCTATCTGTAGAGCTGTATGATACGAAAGATAAGAAGGTTGTATGGTCTGATAGATGGCAAGAGAAATGGAATAATCTTCCAACGATTAAGGACAGTCTATCTAATGGACTCTTACAGGCATTAAATACCAAACCGAAAGTAGCGAACAAAGTAGATTCCATAAATACAGAAGCATATGAATATTATCTTAAAGGAAAACATGAATTTCATGTACGCACAAATAATGAGGACTGTGAAATTGCCGTAGGATTATTGAAAAAAGCGATTACATTAGATAATAGTTTGATAGAAGCAAAGCATATCATAGCACATGCTCAACCAACTACTCAAGAAAACTTAAAATTGATAGAAGGAGTTATTGGCGAAGCAAGAATGCTTGATAATAAACTAGTTTTAGCAAATGCATATGATAGTAAAGGTTGGTTTTTATGGAATTTATCTAAATACGAATTGGCTGAGAATACCTTTAACAAAGCAATTAGATTATTTAAAGAAATGGGAAATCGAAGGGGAATTAGTGGTTCTTTAAATGGATTAGGCTTTGTATATACATTCTTAGGTCAGTCATCAAGTGCCTTAGAAACTTTTTCTCGTTCAATAAAAATTGCTAAAGAAATAGATGATAAAGAATATTTATATATACAGTATATAAATATGGCATTATTTTATATTTGTGAAGAAAAATATGACGAAGCAATCCAGTTCTTAGATGAAAGTAGAAAATATAATGAGGCATCCAATAGTCAACATACAAAAGCAATATTTACACAAGTTGAAGGCATGATAAATTTTTATAAACAGGATTATGAATCAGCTAGTGTCAGTTTTGAAAATTCTCATATAATCTTTAATAGATTGAATGATAATAGTAATTATCTATGGTCATTTTCATGGCATATATTAGCTCAAGTAATGACAGAACCCATCAATCAAGCAAGTAATCTTAAATTAATTCATGAACATATTAAAAAAGGTTGGTTGCTTGATATTGATTTTTCGGCAGTTCATCATAATTTATTTTCCATCTATAAAGAGTTGGATGAAAATGATAAAGCTAAATCATGTTTAGATTTATGTTATAGTAAACTTACTGAGTTGGCAGAAAAAATTGAAGATAAAGTATATAAAAAATCCTTTTTCAATAGTTCATGGAATAAGAAAGTACTTGATGATTGGAAAACATTTTATAAGAATTAACAATCCCCAAAGAAATTGTAGAAGAATATAATAAAGTATTCAAAAACTCAACCAAAAATTCACCTCCATCAAGACTTTCAACGGGGTATGCATCCATAGAAAAACCCTGACACCCATTCTGAAATAATTTTTATAAAATTTTTTGTAAGTTTAGGTATTCAATAAAGGACAAATATGAAGAATTTAGAAAGTCAAATTATCGGTGGATGTACAATAATAGGTATTGCTTTGGGAACTATTGATTTGTACTTCGGCGAGAAGATATTAACCAATGGAGGAAATTTCTTATCTGCTATTGTTTGTGGCACTTTTTGTGGGTTATTTTGCATAAATAGGATAAAGAATTTTCAACAAAACTCTCAGGATACACTTAATAAAGATTCTGAATAAAGACTAAATGACACTCCTATACCCACTCATATTTCTCTTATTGAGCTGTTCAACAGAACCTGAAGACTGTGCTGGTGGAGATGCAGAGAGGGTTGTACTGAAATAGTATTGTCACGGATTGATTTTAACCGTTTATCTTATTAAATTAATTATCTCTCTATTAACTAAAATTAATTTCTAAATTACAATTACCTAATGAAATCAAAACTTTACGAAATAATATTTGAATCTGATACTCCTGCAGGGAAGGCATTTGATTTAATTCTCATTTTAAGCATATTAATGAGTACTGCAGTTGTCATGCTGGATAGTGTACAGTATTACCATCAACAGTATAGTAAAGAATTATATGCACTAGAATGGTATTTTACCATTCTCTTTACTATTGAATACTTTCTGAGAATATATTGTATTAAAAAACCGCTATCTTATATTCGAAGTTTTTATGGAATCATTGATTTACTTGCAATTCTACCTACCTATTTAAGTATTTTCTTGCCTGCAAGTCGATATTTATCAGTCATTAGAATTATGCGTGTATTACGTATTTTTAGGATAATGAAATTAATATTGTATATCTCAGAAGCAAATTTACTGATGAAAGCTATTTTTGCATCACGGCGTAAAATTACCGTATTTTTGTTTTGGCTTATGGCATTGGTAATAATATTTGGTTCAGTCATGTATTTAATAGAGGGTGAAGCCAATGGATTTACCAGTATTCCGCGAAGTATTTATTGGGCTATAGTAACAGTTACCACTGTTGGGTATGGAGATATTTCACCCCAAACTGAGTGGGGGCAAGCATTGGCATCTTTGGCTATGATTGTAGGTTATGCCACAATTGCAGTGCCTACGGGTATAATCACTGCAGAATTTACTGCAATGACACATAAATTAAAGCATGATGTTTGCGCTGGCTGTGGAAATGAAGATCATGAAGAAGATGCTAGATTCTGCAAGATTTGCGGAACAGAATTAGATCAATAATAGATATTTAATTTCATTTCTCCCCTTTGTGAAAGCAATAGTAATTCTGTAAATTTCGCGTCTTTCATTTTATCAAATGGCAATCACAGAAAATAAAAAATCACGCACATTGGTTAATCTTATTGGTGTACCATCATTACTCTTTGTTATATGGCAGGGAGGATTTTGGTTTGCCGGTTTATTTACGGCTCTCATCCTATTAGGGGGTATTGAACTGGCTGATTTAGCCAAACAACATGGAGGGAATCCCCTAAAATGGTTATTACTATTGGGAATATTTTCCCTTATATATGCGGATGTAAGCAATGTGCCCCAATTAAAAGTACCCTTATTAATTTCTATTGGTTTATGTTCTCTGTTTTTTGAAATATTTAGAGGAGAAAAAAAACCACTTCTCAATATTGCTACCTTAAACTTTGGACTCATTTGGTTGGGTTTATTATTGGCCTCTTTAATTTCAGTACGATTAATTCCTGAATATGGATATATTATTACGGTATCTATGTTTGTATCTGTATGGATATGCGACACTTTTGCCTTTATTTTTGGTTCTAAATTTGGAAAACATAAAGTATTACCATCAGTAAGTCCTAAAAAATCATGGGAAGGTAGTATTGCAGGACTTTTAGGTTCAATTTTATTTTTAATGGTTATGTTCTATAGTGATATTTATGGAGATTGGCTTCAATTATTGGATATAATTATATTAGGTTTAATTACTGGTGGAATAAGTCAATTAGGTGATTTTGCCGAATCATTACTCAAGCGTGAGGCTGGTGTAAAAGATACCAGTGATTATTTGCAAGGTCATGGGGGAATACTCGATCGTTTTGATTCTTTGGCAGTGGCAGCTCCACTCACATATTTATATTTAGAATTTTCACATTTAATTTAGGGATTTTATGAAAAATTATTTTTTTATACTCTTCAGTATTTCATTTTCATTATTCAACTGTGGTGGCGGTGATTCTTCTCAGTCTTCATGGGAGGTAGATACTACCAACATGGAACCAAAAGACCATAATGGGGATTGGATAATTGTTCATGAACTTAGTGATACAGACGGGTTAAATCCGTTCACATCTACAGGTGCTGGCGGAACCTATATTTATGGAAATAATATTTTTGAAGGAATGTTGGTACAAGATAATAAAACATTAGCGTATGTACCGCAAATTGCAACCTCTCGTCCTACGGTTTCAGAAGATAAGAAAACATATACATTTACCCTTCGAAAAGATGTAACCTTTTCAGACGGTACTCCACTGACAGGTGAAGATGTAATATTTAGTTTAAAGTCTATAAAAAATCCATTTACCGATGCAGCACCGCTTCGAAATTATTATAAAGATGTGGCAAAAGCAGAATTGGTGAATGGTGATCCTTATACCGTAAAGTTTACCTGTAGTGAAGTTTATTTTAAGCATGAAGTATTTATTGGATCTGCATTGTATGTACTTCCTAAGCATGTGTATGATCCCAATGGATATATGGATGAGTACTCATTTGATGATTTAAACAAATTGCTCTACCAATTCACCGAAGAAAACTCTTCTTTAGAAACATTTAAAAATGAACCTGCATATATGTTTGCAGATTATTTTAATAGTCATGAGGTATCACGTAACCCTATAGGTTCTGGACCTTATGTATTTAAAGAATGGCGAACCGATGACCGAATTATATTAGAAAAAAATGATAATTACTGGCGTGCATCTGAAAAAGAGAATTTGAATGCAGTTTCAAAATTAGTTCATAAAACAGTAAAACAGCATGATGCTGCTCTTACTGGTTTAAAAGCCCAAGAAATAGATCTTATTCGTAGTTTACCACCTGAACTATTTTTTAATCAAACCAATTCTGCAAAATTCAATAAAAATAATAGTAAGGAATCCTACTATTATCCCAACTATTCATATATTGGATGGAATAACGAACATCCAATTTTTGCTGATAAGCGAGTAAGGCGTGCCATGACACATTTATGTAACCGTGATAAAATTACAGAAATTTTATACTATGGAGAAGCAAAGCCTGCCATTGGTAGCGTTTATTACAAGCGTCCAGAGTTTAACCATAATATTGAGGCATGGGAGTTTAATCCTGAAAAAGCTAAACAATTATTGGCTGAGGCAGGGTGGAGAGATTCTGATAATGATGGAGTCTTAGACAAAGTGATTAATGGCAAATTAACACCGTTTGAATTTGAATTTAAAACCAATCAAGGTAATGAGATTCGCAAAAAGATTGGTCTAATTATGGTGGAAGAACTGAGAAAAGTAGGTATTTCTGCAGATGTACATACTATGGAATGGTCTGTATATTTAGATAATGTACGTGATCATAAGTTTGATGCCATGATTTTAGGGTGGGTTTTTGGTGTGGATAGCCCAGATCCGTATCAAGTATTCCATTCTACACAGGCGGTGGGCAGAGGCTCTAATTCAGTGAGTTTTAAGCATGATAGAGCCGATAAGATTATAGAGCAAAATCGAAAAGAATTTGATGCAGAAGTACGTAAAACATTAATGTTAGAGTTTCAAGAAATTCTTCATGAGGAACAACCATATACATTTTTGGTATGCTCAAAATCACATCTAGTACATCATAAGCGTTTCAAGGGCATTGATATTTATCCATTCAGACCGGGTTATGATTTGCAAGAATGGTGGGTACCCACATCAATACAGAAGTATTCTAAATAACATTTTTATCTAATATATAGATGCTCAACTACATCATCAGACGCATACTTCTTGTGTTTCCTACTTTATTTGTAATTACGGTATTATCATTTGCTATTTCCCGATTAGCACCTGGTGACCCTGCAGAATTAAAGGCCGGTGTTGGTTCGTCTCAAGGATTATCAACAGGGCAGGGTAGGGATCTAAATGAAAAAATGATTGAACTCATTCGTAAACAATGGAATTTAGATAAACCGCTTTTTTATATTACCATGTTTGAAGATGAGGATGCACATAATCCAAAATCATTACTTAGTAGGCTTACATTTCGTTGGAATGGGACACAAAACCAATATCACATTTGGACAGCCAATGTTTTAAAATTAGATTTTGGGGAATCTTTTAGAGATAATCAACCTGTACTTGATAAAATCAAAGAACGAATTCCCATTACATTATCTTTAAACTTAATATCTACTTTCTTGGCATATCTTATTGCCATACCATTGGGCATTTATTCAGCAGTTAATCAACATTCTATGTGGGATAGGATTAGTACGGTAACCGTATTCATCCTTTACTCATTACCTAACTTTTGGATAGGAACAATGATGATTATCTTCTTTGGTGGGGGTGATTTCTTTGATTGGTTCCCTTATGCGGGGCTATATTCTAATGATTATGATTCATTATCTACTTTTGGTAAAATTATGGATGTATCTTGGCATATGGTTTTACCGGTAACGGTTTATACCTATGGAAGTTTTGCATATCTCTCACGACAGATGAGGGTGGGCATGTTAGAGATTATCCGGCAAGACTATATCCGCACAGCCCGTGCAAAAGGATTAACTGAAAATGTGGTGATTTATAAACATGCATTACGGAACTCACTTATTCCTATTATAACTATATTGGCATATATATTACCAGCCATGATAGGTGGCTCTGTCATTATTGAAACAATATTCACCATACCAGGGATGGGTTCCCTAGCTTTTGAGGCCATAACATCTAGAGATTATCCCATTGTGATGGCGGTATTTACTATTTCAGCAGTACTTACATTAATCGGCATATTATTGGCTGATTTATTATATTCAGTGGTGGATCCTCGAATTACATTTGAAAGTAAGTCTTCATGAGTCAAAAAGGTCAATCATATAGGGAAATTGTCATTCGTCAATTCAAAAAGAATACACCTGCAGTGGTGTCGGTGTATATTATTTTTAGTATTTTTGCAATTGCCCTTACTGCAGATTTTATTGCCAATGATAAGCCCCTTACATGCGTCATTGAGGGTGAACGCTATTTCCCAGTAGTCAAAGAATATGTTATCAAAATGGGGATTTCAAAATGGCAACCTCAATTACTTAATGCAGATTGGAAAAATTTAGATTACGATTCTGTACTGTGGCCACCGGTACCTTATTTACCCACCAGTTTAGATTATAGAGCACGCTTTCATTCACCTCGACCAGGACATTGGTTAGGAACTGACCAAATTGGACGTGATGTATTGAGCGGAATGATTCACGGTACTCGTACCGCTTTAGCTGTAGGGCTTATTTCCATGGGAATTGCCATTTTTATTGGTGTATTCTTTGGTGCTTTGGCAGGATATTTTGGTGGCATTGCAGACATCCTATTGCAGCGAATAATTGAAATTATGATGACCATTCCCACATTTTTCCTGATTGTTACGGTGGTGGCATTCTATCCAGGAGGGGGTATATGGCTTATCATGGTCATTATTGGCTTAACATCATGGCCATCAGTGGCGCGGTTTACCCGTGCAGAATTTTTAAAAGTTCGCAACATGGATTTTGTTACTGCAGCTGAAGCCTTAGGGTTTTCCAGTATGCGTACAATATTTAGACATGTGCTTCCCAATGCCATTGCGCCGGTGCTGGTCATTGCTGCATTCGGTATTGCATCTGCCATTCTCACTGAATCAGGACTTAGCTTTTTAGGCTTTGGGTCTGCATCTACAGTATCATGGGGTTCAATTCTTTCTGTGGCAAGAGGTGCCACTTATGCATGGTGGATGGCGGTATTTCCCGGAACTGCTATATTTATTACCGTTACTGTGTATAATCTTTTAGGTGAAGGCCTACGAGATGCCCTTGACCCACGATTAAAAAATTAATAATGTTTTATTTAGCCCGTATTTTTAGCATAAATAATTGCTCCATCCAATAAAATAATCATCCTAAATTATACGCTATGAGTGAAATTATTAATGGCGAGAATATAAATATTATAATGGCCACAGATTGTGGTTCAACTACCACAAAAGCAATCCTCATACAAAAAATAGATGGTGAATATCGGCTTACTCATCGGGGTGAAGCACCCACTACTGTAGAAGCTCCATTTGAAGATGTTACCCGAGGCGTTCTTAATGCAATTATGGAATTGGAAGAATTATCTGGTCGAAGTATTCTTAATGGAGAAGATATACAAACGCCTGCATCTGGTGATGATGGTGTAGATATTTATATATCTACGAGTTCTGCAGGTGGGGGATTACAGATGATGGTGGGTGGTGTAGTAAAAAGTATGACAGGTGAATCTGCCCAACGTGCAGCCTTGGGAGCAGGTGCCATTGTAATGGATGTATTAGCATCCAATGATGGTCGATTATATCATGAGAAAGTAAAACGAATACGTCAGCTTCGCCCAGATATGATATTGTTATCGGGTGGCATTGATGGTGGAACTGTATCTCATGTGGTAGAATTAGCTGAAGTATTAGAGGCAGCCAACCCTAAACCCCGGTTGGGTATTAATTATAAACTCCCTGTTATCTATGCTGGAAATAATAAAGCTCAAGATGCTATCAATGAGCGATTGGGTGAAATTACAGATTTAACTATGGTGGATAATATCCGCCCTACATTAGAAGATGAAAATCTTCAGCCCAGTCGTGACCAGATCCATGATTTATTTATGGAACATGTAATGGCTCAAGCGCCAGGATACAAAAAGCTCATGAGTTGGACAGATGCCCCAATTATGCCAACACCGGGTGCTGTGGGAGAAATAATTCAAAAAATTGCAACCCAAGAGAATATATCTGTTGTAGGTGTGGATATTGGGGGTGCCACTACCGATGTGTTTTCTGTATTTGAGGGGCAGTTTAATCGTACCGTAAGTGCAAACTTAGGTATGAGTTATTCTGTATGTAATGTATTGGCAGAAGCAGGGATACCCAATGTGGCACGATGGGTTTCCTATGAAATGGATGAAAAAGAAATTACCAATCGTATTGCCAATAAAATGATTCGACCAACGACTATCCCTCAATCATTAGAGGCTTTAAAGATTGAACAAGCCATTGCTCGGGAAGCATTGCGATTATCATTTGAGCAACATAAAGAATTTGCAGTAAGCCTTAAAGGTGTACAGCAAGAACGAACTATTTCAGATGCATTTGAGCAAACATCATCAGGGCAAACTTTGGTAAATTTAATGGATTTAGATTTACTTGTGGGTTCAGGTGGAGTATTATCTCATGCCCCTCGACGTGAACAAGCAGCCCGTATGCTTATTGATGCCTTTCTACCTGAAGGGATTACTCAGTTAGCCGTTGATTCCATCTTTATGATGCCTCAGTTAGGTGTACTTTCAACAGTTCATACTCAAGCTGCAGTTGAAGTATTTGAGAAAGATTGTTTAGTCCGATTAGGAACATGTATTGCCCCAGTGGGTGAAGTAAGAAAATCCCAAACACTTTTAGAATATGAAATTGAACTTCCAACTGGCAAAGAATCTGGCGTTCTAAATTATGGTGATATGAAAATAATTCCTGCAGAATACCAAGGCTATAGTGCTACGTTTAAACCAACCAATGAAATAGATATTGGTGCAGGAGTAAATGAAGCTTTATCATGTAAAATCTATGGTGGTGTGGTGGGTATAATCTTAGATGGTAGAGGACGTCAACCCTTTTCAATTAGTGAAGATATGACTACTCGAATTGATGCGTTAAATACATGGTCCACAGTAACACAAGAATATCCGGAGGACGCATAATGTCTCAATCTTATACACCAGGATTAAAAGTATTAACGAAAACCCATACACAGAAACTCCGTCAACTCCCATTAAAAGGTGAAGTACATGTAGATAAGGGAGATGTGGTTGATGCAGATACAATTATTGCATCTACAAATATTCCAGGAAATGTTCAAATGCTCAATGTGGCAAGACAACTAAATGTTGAAGCAGACACCGTTCCTGATTGTATGTTAGTTGAAATTGATGAAGAAATTTCTAAAGGACAAGTAATTGCCGAAAGTAAGGGGATATTTGGCTTTTTTAAAAGTCAGCTTAAATCTCCCATCGATGGATTATTAGTCAATGTATCCAATGTTACGGGGCAAGCACTTTTATCTGAACCGCCCATTCCCATTGAAGTTGATGCTTTTAGCGCTGGAACCATTGAAGATGTTATTCCAGAAGAAGGTGTGATTATTAATACATCAGGTGCATTAATTCAGGGGATATTAGGTATTGGTGGTGAAAATAAAGGTCTAATTCATATTGCCGTTGATAACAGAAATTTACCGTTAACCATTAATAAAATTAAAGATGAGTATAAGGGTAAAATTATCATTGGCGGTTCACATATAACCTTAGATGCATTTAAAAAAGCACAGCAAGTTGGTGTAAAAGGTATTGTGGTCGGTGGATTTGATTACGATGATTTATCCACTATTTTAGGATATAATTTAGGTGTGGCAGTAACGGGTTCTGAGGATATTGGAATTTCACTTATGATTACTGAAGGATTTGGTAGTATTGCCATGGCAAAAGGAACTTTTGATTTATTTGCTGATTTTGATGGAGAGTTTGCATCTATAAACGGATCAACCCAAATTAGAGCAGGTGTTATTCGTCCAGAGGTCATCATTCCCCATAAAAAAGATATGCCTGAAACCACATTAAGTGAATCTGATATGATAATTTCTGAAGGTTCACCTGTACGCGTAATTCGGGCACCTTATTTTGGTCAAGTAGGAAAAGTTATTGATTTACCTGCACCATTAATGAAAATGGAATCAGAGACAATGGTACGTGTGGCAAATGTAGAGTTTGAAAATGGTGAGTCGGTTACTATTCCACGAGCAAATTTAGAATTAATATTACATTAAATGAATCACGTTGAACTGTCTGTTCAAAAGGAATTAGATATACTTGCTAAAAAAATTGCAAGTCATGGGTTAACTACACCTGCAATTTTCTTTTTAGAAATGACAAAATATGTATCATTTTTAGGGAGTCAATTAATGGTGTTTTTTGGCCCAATAATTACGGTGTTTGTACAGGGTAACTCCTATTACAAATATGCAGAGATTTTAGAAGAAAGAGACAATATAGAATATTTAATTCAGCAATTAGAAAAATCTGCAAAGCTCTTTAAAACACCTCAATCTATGGAGGATAAATGAATAATCGATTATTGAAATTGATTTTGGCCTTTCTTGTAATCATGCCTGTTTACTGGTTTGGTCAAGGTAAAATTTTTGAACCCAATAACTTCCCTATGTTTTTCAGTGTGGTTGGGGTATCATTCATCTTGTACTATTATATCAAAATGGCAGAATCAGGTGGTGAATTCTATTTGCGACCCATTGCAGGATTAAAAGCCATTGAAGAAGCCGTAGGCCGTGCTACGGAAATGGGAAAGTCTGTATTATATGTCCCAGGGATATCAGATATGGATCAAGTAGATACCGTTGCCGGGATAAATATTTTAGGGCATGTTTCTGAAATGACGGCACGATATGAAACCGATTTGAATGTACCTACATGTAAAGCAATTGTAATGGAAGCAAGTCGTGAAGCATGTCGGGAATCTTATTTGCGTGCAGGTCGCCCTGATTTATATTATGATGATATGGTCCATTATATATCTGATGATCAGTTTGCGTATGCAGCAGGTGTAAATGGAATAATGGTGAGAGAAAAACCTGCAGCATGTTTTTATCAAGGAAAGTTTTATGCTGAGTCTTTAATTTTGGCAGAAACAGGGAACTCCATTGGCGCTATTCAAATTGCAGGTACAGGGTCAGCATCACAAATTCCATTTTTTGTTACTGCCTGTGATTACACATTAATTGGTGAAGAATTCTTTGCAGCAAGTGCTTATTTATCTAACCAACCTGAATTGATGGGAAGTTTAAAAGGACAGGATATTGTAAAGTTAATGGTAATGATTACCATGGTATTGGTTTTCCTTTTTGATATACTTCATCAATTAGGATTATTTCCATATAATTTATTAAAATTCATTTAAGGAGAGATTGTGTTTTTAAAACGACAAATGCCCTTATTTATTGCCATTAGTGTGGGATTATTTACATTATTTGGACATTTCATAAAACATGATGGGGTACAAAACTTTGTAGAAAATGACGCCACACAATGGTTCGATATTATTGCATCCTTTGCAATTTTCTTAGGTTCATTAAATATGTTGAAACTCCAAGTGATAAAGGTGCTTAAAAAACAAAAAAATTGGCAATATAGCATTTTAGCAGTGGTTGGATTCATGTTTGCTATTTTTGCAGGATTTTTCTATCGCGGTGCAAATTATGTAGAGCTTACCAATATTAATAATGAAGATGTGAATTTAATTGTTGAGGAGGTAATGATAGTTTCTCCAGATGCTGATGCTCATATTTTAAAGAATAAAATATTAGGCTCTATGGATAAATTTGAAATCCCTCATATTTTTAAATCCGAATCGGGTGCCCTTACATTTATGGAAAAAGTTAGTCCCTATTGTGCATCGGCTTCTGTTGATGCCAAAAAGTGGGGGGCTCATGTAAGTATTGATGGTTCATTATTCTCTTGGATGTTCTTTAATATTTTTACACCGCTCTCTTCCACAATGTTTGCACTCTTGGCGTTTTTTGTTGCATCTGCATCATACCGTGCATTTAGAATTCGGAATTTTGAAGCAACCCTGTTATTGGTGGCAGGAATAATCCTTATGCTTGGTCGTGTTCCTGTTGGTGGATTAATACCGTGGTGGGTAGTTTCTACATTAATGATGTTTGGAATTGGTGCATTAATTGCTCCCATTGTACCTCAAAAACAGTACTTGTTTTTCATTGTTGCTGGTGGAATTGTATTCCTCTCTATTATTGGTATGTATTTTGGATGGTCTGCAGTAGAGCAAACCCCTTATTTCCTCAGTGTTCCTAATTTGTCAGATTGGATATTTGATTATCCTACTGCTGCAGGTTCACGGGCAATTATGATTGGCATCGCATTGGGTATTATTGCCACCTCTTTTAGAATAATTCTTGGTATTGAAAGACCATTTTAGGGAGAGTTATGGATTCAGTTAAAAAAATATTTATCGCTTTAGGTTCTATGGATAGACGAATAATATTTCTATTTGTTGGTTTATCGGTACTCTTACCAAAACTTGTACCAGAATATTTCACATTGCCTATTAAAGCATCAACGCATTCACAACGTGTATTTGAAGAAATTAATAATTTAGAAAATGGAAGTAAAATTTTGGTATCCTTTGAGTATGGCCCCAGTACTAAACCCGAGATTCATCCATCATCTATAGCATTATTAAATCATTTATTTATGAAAGATATTCAAGTATATGCAGTTGCATTATGGCCCGATGGAAATTTTATGGCAACAGAGGCTTTTTCTGAAGTAGAAAACACTTTTGGTCTTGAATATGGTAAGGACTATGTGAATTTAGGGTATAAGCCTGGTGGCGAAGCTGTGGTGAAGGGAATTGCATCAAATATACGAATGATGTACACTGCTGATTTACTGGGTAATAATATTGATGACATCCAAATGATGCAGAGTGTTAATAAATTAAGTGACTTTGACTTTGTCTTTAGTTTAAGTGCAGGCTATCCTGGATCAAAAGAATGGGTCCAGTTTGGGTGTGACCCACACAAAATCCCCATGTCCACTGGATGCACATCTATACAGGTAACGGATATTATTCCTTATGTTGAAAATGATCAAATTAAAGGAATTCTATCAGGAATGCCTGGTGCGGCAGAATATGAACAACTCGTAGAAGATGAATTGCATAAACAGGGTATTAAAGTTAAACCTGGAAAGGCATCCATAAATATGGCAGCTCAATCTATGGCACATTTAATTATTGTGTTATTGATTATTTTTGGAAATATAACATATTATCTCACACGTAAATCAAATAAGAGAGGGGTGTAATAATGGAATTATTTGGTGTATGGTTAAGTGTATTTCTCACATTATCAATCTTTAGTTACCTTTATAAGGATAATCCATTCTATAAAGCTGCAGAGCATCTCTATATAGGAATTTCTGCAGGTTATGTGGCAGTAATATCCTTTTGGCAACAAGTTCAACCCAATTTATTTGGTCGCCTATGGCCTCAAATTGATGGCAGTGAAGATATGGGCTTATTGTATAAGGCTTGGTATTTTATTTATGAGATTTTCAATTTCATTACCACATTGGGCGGATGGCTAGATCGAAGTATTTTCCCAAAAGGTGGCATAGTGGGATTTGATAGTATTAATACTATTTACCTCGTTCCATTTATTTTGGGTATTTTTATGTTATTACGGTTGATTCCCAGCTTAGGTTGGCTTGCCCGTTGGGCAATTGCTTATATCGTAGGGATGGCAGCAGGCCTTCGATTTTATGGTTTTTTAAACTCTGATGTGCTTTTGCAAATAAAGGCATCTACGGTAAATCTTGACGGCGATTGGTGGTCCATCATAAATGGATTAATTCTCTTTGTAGGTACTATTTCAGGATTGGTATATTTCTTTTTCTCAAAAGAGCAGACTGGTGTTGTGGGTAAAATCAGCAAAGTTGGAATTTATTTTTTAATGATTAAATTTGGTGCATCATTTGGTTTTGCAGTAATGGGAAGAATTTCTCTCCTAATTGGCCGTTTTGATGATTTAATACTTCACAATTCTCCTCAATATAATTATGCTACCAGTGTAATTTTAGTGGTAATGTTAATTCTGTTAGCTATTTGGAGTTTTGTGGATTCATCAAGGAATAAACCTGAGTCAATATCAGAATCTTAAAAACATCATACTATTCACCGAATTATTAGGTGAAAACCAGTCATAGATTCCGTAAATTTCTGGGCTATTTTTTGCCAAATAGTATCATTTTATGGAACCTATAATTCAAGTAAAAAATCTAAAAACTTACTTTAACACCGATGAGGGTGTGGCACATGCGGTTGATGATGTAAGCTTTTCAGTATATCCTGGAGAAACTTTAGGTATAGTTGGAGAGTCCGGTTGTGGAAAATCTGTTACATCATTATCGATAATGAAGCTAATCCCTCAGCCACCCGGTTTTTTTGCTGGCGGTGAAATCCTTTATAAGGGTCGAAATGTTTTAGATATTCCCGAAGATGATATGAGAGAAATTCGTGGAAACAAAATTTCTATGATTTTCCAAGAACCAATGACATCGCTAAACCCAGTATTTACAGTAGGGCATCAAATTGAAGAGGCGATAATCATTCATCAAGGATTAAATAAAGAAGATGCGAGAGAAAAAGCATTAGAAATGCTTCGTTTAGTGAGCATTCCATCACCTGAACAGCGAATTGATGAATACCCTCATCAATTATCTGGTGGAATGCGTCAACGTATAATGATTGCAATGGCATTATCATGTAATCCTGAAGTATTGATTGCTGATGAGCCAACTACAGCTTTGGATGTGACAATACAAGCACAGATTTTAGAGCTTATTCAAAAATTGCAATCAGAATTAGGTTTGGCTGTAATTATGATTACCCATGATTTGGGGGTAGTGGCTGAAGTTTGTGATCGCGTTATTGTTATGTATGCTGGCCAAATTGTTGAACAGGGAAATGTAAAAGAGATTTTTAAGAATCCTCAGCATCCATATACAAAAGGATTGCTAGCATCGATTCCGCAAATGGGCGAAGATAGCGGCGATGAGAAATTATACAATATTAAGGGGATGGTGCCTAGTGCAACTCATTTCCCAGAGGGGTGTCATTTTAATCCACGCTGTGAAAAGGTGGTTGATAAATGTAAAATTGAGTCACCCATATTAGAACTAAAAAATGTAAAAAATCAACATCATGTCAGATGTTGGGAAGTTTAAGTATAACTTTAAGTGAAGTATATAAATAGTTAAAATAAGGTATATAATGGATATTTTAAAAAAGCTTGGTGTAGAAGGTGTAAATTATGGTGCCAGTATTAATGGATGGTGGTCAGCAACTGAAGATGCAGGTGTTATAGAATCATATAATCCTACAAATGGTGAGTTGTTAGGTAAGGTATATCAGTGCTCAGAAGAAGATTATGAAAAAGTAATTAAAGAAAGTCAGATAGCTTTTGAAGAATGGAGAATGGTACCTGCGCCAATTCGTGGCCAATTAATTTTGGAAATGGCTAATGAGCTGCGTGATAAAAAAGATTTATTGGGTAGTTTGGTAGCCCTAGAGATGGGAAAAATTAAAGCAGAAGGCGATGGTGAAGTACAGGAAATGATTGATATTGCAGATTTTGCCGTTGGCTTATCCCGCCAATTATACGGTTTAACTATGCATTCAGAAAGACCATTGCACAGAATGTATGAGCAATACCATCCATTAGGACTTGTGGGTGTAATATCTGCATTTAATTTTCCAGTAGCGGTTTGGTCATGGAATGCTTTCATTGCTGCTGTTTGTGGTGATGTGACAATTTGGAAACCATCTTCAAAAACAACATTATGTGCAATTGCTATTCAACATCTATGTAATCGAGTACTCGAAAAAAATGGATATAAAGGCATATTCAGTTTGATTATTGGTAGAGGTTCAACAATTGGGGAACGACTTATAAATGATACTCGAGTACCTTTAATATCTGCTACAGGTTCTACACGAATGGGTAAACGAATCGGTGGCGTTGTGGGTGAGCGCTTAGGTAAAACTATTCTTGAATTAGGTGGAAATAATGCCATCATCGTCGATACAGAAGCCAATATGGATTTGGTAGTTCCGGCAATAGTTTTCGGTGCAGTTGGAACCGCAGGACAACGATGTACCAGTACTCGTCGAATTTTAGTACACAAATCACAGTCTGATGATTTGGTAAATAAGCTTGTAAATGCATATAAGCAGGTAAGAATTGGGGATCCACTTGATGACAATACATTGATGGGACCACTCATTGATGGTGCCGCTGTTGAAGATTATCAAAATGCATTAGAAAAAGCAAAATCTGAAGGTGCTGAGATTGTATATGGTGGTAAGGCCATAGAGGGTGATGGATTTTTTGTTGAACCGACTATTGTAAAGGCAAAGAATAGTTTTGACATAGTTCAAGAAGAAACATTTGCTCCAATTTTATATATCTTAGAATATGAAGATTTAGATGATGCTATTGGTCAGCATAATGGTGTGCCACAAGGGTTATCATCAGCAATTTTCACAACTAATGTGATGAATTCAGAAACCTTCCTTTCTCATAAAGGAAGTGATTGCGGAATTGCCAATGTAAATATTGGTACATCTGGAGCAGAAGTTGGTGGAGCTTTTGGTGGAGAAAAAGAAACCGGTGGCGGAAGAGAGTCTGGTTCAGATGCTTGGAAAGTTTATATGCGTCGCCAAACCAACACCATAAACTGGGGTAAAGATTTACCATTGGCCCAAGGAATTAAATTCGAATTATAAGGAAAAATATGTCTGTAGCAGCTAGTAAAGTAAGAGAAGTTTTAGGTAAAAATATTTTAGCCGATGGATTTGATACCATCCAAGATTTACAAAAAAGTCACGGTTCGTGGATAGTAGATGAACGGAATGGTAAAGAATATTTGGATATGTTTTCCATGTTTGCATCAGGGGCAATTGGGTATAATCATCCACGAATATTAGAAAATAAAGATTTGTTGGGGAGAGTGGCTTTATCTAAACCTACCCTTTCGGATATTTATAATTCTGATTATGCAGAATTTGTTCGTGTTTTTGATGAAATTGCAATTCCTGATTATTTAAAGCATACCTTTTTTATTGAAGGTGGAGCTTTGGCAGTAGAGAATGCACTTAAAATTGCATTCGATTGGAAAGTACGTAAAAATTTAGAGGCAGGTAAGGGTGAAAAAGGATTACAAGTAATTCATTTCAAACAAGCATTTCATGGTCGTACAGGATATACGCTTTCTCTAACTAATACTACTGACCCTCGAAAAACAATGTATTTCCCGAAATTTGATTGGCCACGTATCGAAAATCCATATTTAAAATTCCCTATTACAGATGAGGTTTTGGTAGATGTAAAAGAGCGTGAAGTACTGGCAATTTCAGAAATTAAGGAAGCTATTGCAAAAAATCCCGATGATATTGCTGCATTGCTCATTGAACCGATTCAAGGTGAAGGTGGTGACCATCAGTTTAGAGATGAATTTTTTGTACAACTTCGAGAAATTTGTGATGAAAATGAAATTCTTTTCATTTTTGACGAAGTGCAAACAGGTATCGGTATAACCGGTAAAATGTGGGCACATGAGCATTATTCTGTGAATCCAGATGTAATATCATTTGGTAAAAAAGCACAAGTATGTGGGGCATTAGCTGGAAGTAGAATTGATGAAGTTGAAAAAAATGTATTCGCTGAATCCAGTCGAATTAATTCAACTTTTGGTGGAAACCTTACAGATATGATGCGTTTCAAAATTATATTAGAGGTAATTCGTGATGAGAATTTAGTTGAGAATGCACGAGTAAAAGGTGAGTATTTATTAAATAAAATTAAAGAATTGACCAATGAGTTTCCTGGGTTTGTTACAAATCCACGAGGACTCGGGTTATTTGCTGCATTTGATTTGCCATCTGGAACTGAACGTGATCATGTTTGGGGTAAAATGATGGAAAATGATTTGCTAATTTTAACTTCAGGTGATCAGGCTATTCGATTCAGACCACATTTAAATGTTACCACTGAAGATATTGATACAGCCATGGATATTGTTACTAAATCTGTGAGAGATTCTTTACGATAGTGCCAGGAACTCTCTATGTGGTTGCAACTCCCATTGGGAACCTTTCAGACACTTCACAACGAGCCATTGATACGCTATCTAATGTAGATTTAATTGCTGCTGAAGATACACGTATTACCAAGCGATTATTAAATCATTTTGAAATAGAAAATAGATGTATTTCATATCATGATAAAAATGAACAATATAGGGCTCAAGAGCTTGTAGAATCTTTATTGGATGGAAACTCTATTGCCTTGGTCTCAGATGCAGGTACACCATGTATTTCCGACCCTGGATATAGAGTTGTACATTCAGCACATCTTAATAATATAGAGGTAGTGTCAATCCCTGGCCCTTCAGCTGTAGTTTCGGCTTTATCCATTTCAGGTCTCCCTACAGACTGCTTTTTCTTTGAAGGGTTTTTACCCAAGAAAAAAGGACGAAAAACACGCTTTGAATTTTTAAATTCTCTTGAATCTTCAGTGGTAATTTATGAGTCCCCAATGCGTGTTAATAAGACACTGAATGATATTGCAATGTATATGGGTGAAGACAGAATAATAACTGTGTGTAGAGAAATTACTAAAAAGTTTGAAGAGACTGTTATGGGGACTGTAGCAGAAGCAATTTCCTATTTTAGTGAAAAAACTCCCAAAGGTGAGTTTGTATTGGTTATTGCAAAAGAAGGTTATAAACTATCGTGAGTGGTAGATTTATTACATTTGAAGGTATTGATGGCTCTGGGAAATCTACCCAGATCAATATGCTATCTTCATGGTTGGATGATAAAAATATTCCAAATATCATTGTTCGTGAGCCTGGTGGAACATCCGTTTCTGAAAAGGTAAGGGATGTTTTGTTGGATAGAAAGAATTTAAATTTATCTTCTAATGCAGAATCCCTTTTATTTTTATCTGCAAGAGCTCAGCTCGTGAATGAAGTTATTATCCCTGCATTAGAAGATGATAAGTATGTAATTTGTGATCGATATATTGATAGTACTATTGCATATCAAGGGTTTGGACGGGGATTAGATGTAGAACTATTAAAAAAAATGAATCATTTTGCAATTAATGGATTATATCCCCATTTAACATTTTTTTTGCATATAACTGTTGAGGAGTCAATTTTGCGTAGAAGTAGTGAATCTGATGACCGCATGGAATCTTCAGGGAATGGCTTTTTGTCATCAGTGAATGAAGGCTATTTACAAATTTTACAACAAGAATCACGTATAGAAGATATTAATGCATCAAAGGATGAGGACACTGTTTTTCAGAAAGTTTGTCAACTTATGACAGAAAAATTTGAGGAATTATCATGAATTATTTAAGGTTTATATTTATCATTTTATTAATTGGGATGATTATTCCCAATTCAAAATCACAAAATGCTCAAAAGAGACCTAAAAAAGAATTAGATCGATCCACTACCGAGGAAACTCGTGATTATTTGGATATGCTAGAAACTACATTTTTTAAACTAAGAGAAACCTATGTGGATTCTATAAACGAAGCCGAAATAATTAAATCAGGTATCAAAGGAATGCTTAATCCTGTAGATCCATATACTAAGTTATTAGTAGGGTCAAGCAAAGAGCGTTATGATATGTTGAAAACGGGTAAGTATGGAGGCGTGGGAATTCAAATTGGGATGCGAAGGGACACCCTTACCGTTTTAGCTCCAATGGAGGATAGTCCTGCATATTCAGAAGGAATTCATTCAGGTGATCAGATTTATAAAATCGATTCAACCTTTACTGAGGGCATGAAAATTAAAGAAGTATCTGAGCTCATCAGAGGGGAATTAGGTACTACAGTTACACTTCATATTTTACGACCATACCCAAAACAGAAATTAAAATTTGAGTTAACGCGTGCGAACATAAAACTTAATGACGTTCCTTATTGGGGATTAGATGAAAATAGTATTGGTTATATCCGCGTAAAGAAGTTTTCTCGTAACACGGCAAAAGATTTTAGAAATGCAGTAATGTCAATGACTGAAAATGGTATGGAAGGCTTGGTTATTGATTTGCGTTCTAATTCTGGTGGATTATTAAGTAATGCCATTAGAATGTTAGATATTTTAACATCTCGAGGCGAAGAATTGCTCAGTTCAAAAGGACGAATTAATAGATCCAATAAATCATGGAGTGGGCGACGAAAACCTCTTGTAGATAATGAAATTCCCATTGCAGTACTCATTAATAGAAGTAGTGCATCTGCCAGTGAAATTTTAGCTGGTGTTTTACAAGATTTAGATAGGGCTGTAATTATTGGACAAAACTCCTTTGGCAAGGGCTTGGTGCAAAGCATGTTTTCATTAAATGACACCACTACGCTAAAAGTAACGACTGCTAAATATTATACCCCATCTGGAAGATTAATCCAGAAACAAGACTATTTAGATAATGGGTTTTTAACTGATGGCTTGGATAAACATGATAGTTTGTTTGTCACAACAGGTGGTCGAATTGTTAAAGGGGGTGGTGGTATTGCTCCTGATATAGTTACTGAAATAAATCCATTGCCACCGTATGTACAAGGTCTTTGGAGAGAGAGTGCCTTTTTAACATTTGCTGCATCCTATGTGCATCGTGAAGGCCTTGGTGAAGATTTTGAAATAACGTCTAAAGTGATGTCAGATTTTGAACAATTTTTATCAGAATACGATATAAACTACACGCTTCCTGGCGAAAAAGAATTAGATAGAATGAAAGAAAAAATGTCTTCTCTGCACTCAGTAAATGAATTCTCACTTATGGATAAAATATTGTTTTGGAGAAAGCCTTCTGTTAGTAATTTGACAAAACGATTACATAATTTTTATGAATCTGAAAGAAAATTCCAATTCAATAATCCTACCAATTATAAGTGGATTGTTAATGGACTAAAACGTGAATTTTCACGCATTTTAATTGATGATAAAGCAAGAATAAAAGCATCATTAGAAGTGGATTCTGATTATCATAGAGCCATTGAGGTTGTGAGTGATTTAAATCAGTATTATGATATACTATCTCCTCAAGATGAATTGGGAGATGGTGGCGAAGAAAGTAAAGAATAGATTTTAACTAGATTTTAATCTACTTTAAATTTTACCCTTAAATTTTGTAAGAATTGGTCGGTTAGCTCAGTTGGTTAGAGCGCCACGTTGACATCGTGGAGGTCACTGGTTCGACTCCAGTATCGACTACATGGCAGAAATAAATATAACATTACCAGATAATTCTGTAAAAGTTTTACCAAAAGGTTCAACAGGTGCAGATGTGGCAAAAAGTATTGGTGAAGGCCTTTATCGTGCGTCTGTTGCGGTAAAAGTTAATGGTGAGTTGCAGGATTTATTTGCAACTATCGAAGAAGATGCTACCTTAGAAATTCTAACTACAAAAACTGAAGATGCACATCACATCCTTCTTCATAGTACAGCTCATTTATTGGCACATGCTGTTAAAGAGGTTTATCCTCAAGCTAAAATAGCCATAGGGCCTGCGCTTGAAGACAGATTTTATTATGATATTGATGTGGATGAAATCATCAATGAAGATGCATTAATTGCTTTAGAAAAAAAGATGAAAGAGATTGCGACTCGTAAATTGAATGTAGAGCGTAAAATTTTTCAACGAAATGATGCCTTGTCTTTATTTAATGATTTAGATGAAGATTATAAAGTAGAAATAATTTCAGAAATTGATGAAGAAGACACTATAACCGCTTATCAGCAGGGTGAATTTATCGATTTATGTCGTGGTCCTCATATTTCAAACACAGGAAAAATTAAATTTTTCAAATTACTTTCAAATGCGGGTGCATATTGGCGTGGCGATGAAAATAATAAAATGCTCCAAAGAATTTATGGAACTGCATGGTTTTCAAGGGATGAGCTTAAAGATTTTCTATTTCGGTTAGAAGAAGCAAAAAAAAGAGATCATCGAAAAGTAGGAAAAGAATTGGGGATATTTGCTTTTGATGATGAAGTAGGACCCGGTTTGCCATTATGGCTTCCCAATGGCTCAATTTTAGTGGAAGAATTAGAAAATCTAGCTAAAGAAACCGAAGAAGACGCAGAGTACATGCGTGTGCGTACACCTCATTTAACTAAAGGAGAGCTTTACGAAAAGTCAGGGCATCTTTCCCATTATAAAGAGTCTATGTATCCTGCCATGAATGTTGATGGCATTGACTATTATGTGAAGCCAATGAATTGCCCTCATCATCATAAAATTTTTAGTGCAACACCCAAAAGTTACCGAGATTTACCCTACCGTTTAGCTGAGTATGGAACATGCTATCGATACGAAAAATCAGGTCAATTGTTTGGGTTGATGCGTGTGAGAAGTATGCAGATGAA
The DNA here is from genome assembly GCA_964419445.1 of uncultured bacterium. GTDB lineage: Bacteria > Fidelibacterota > Marinisomatia > SCGC-AAA003-L08 > D37C17 > JABHHG01. The sequence continues at coordinate 6,470 of CAYQPE010000014.1, read as the reverse complement.
TGATGCGCATATTTACTGTACTGAGGCTCAGTTTCAAGAAGAATTCCTAAAAGTGTGCCAAATGTATTTGTATTATTTTGAGATTTTTGGAATTGAAAAATATCAAATGCGATTGAGTTTACATGACCCTAAAGATTTAGGGGGTAAATATATAAATGAACCAGAATTATGGTTGAAGACGGAATCTGCAGTTAGAAATGCACTTAATGAAGGTGGGTTAAACTTTATTGAAATTCCTGGAGAAGCTGCATTTTATGGGCCCAAAATTGATGTTCAGGTATGGAGTGCTATTGGACGAGAATTCACCCTTGCTACAAACCAAGTTGACTTTGTTGTGCCAGAACGATTCAATTTAAAGTATGTAGATAGTGACGGCTCAGAAAAGACGCCACTATGTATTCATCGTGCACCTTTAAGCACCCATGAACGATTTATCGGATTCCTAATAGAACACTTTGGCGGTGATTTTCCTCTTTGGTTAGCACCTCAACAAGTCGTAATTTTGCCGGTTTCTGACAAGTATATTGATTATGCTTTGGCGGTAAAAAAACAGCTTCGTAAAAATGGCATCCGAGTAAAGATAGATGATAGAAGTGAAAAAATCGGAGCGAAAATCCGAGATGCGGAACTTTTAAAAGTTCCAGTCATGCTTATTGTGGGTGAAAAAGAGATGGAGGATAATTCTGTTTCTGTCCGACGACGACATAAAGGTGATTTGGGTAAAATGAATAATGACGATTTTACTCAGTCCCTTGTGGATGAAATAAATACAAGAAAAAGAGGTTAATCTAATAAGAAAGAGTAAAGACGAAAACCGAATAAATGAAGAGATAACAGCTTCAAAAGTTAGGGTTATAAGCGATAGTGGTGATCAATTAGGTGTAATGACTATAAAAATGGCATTACAAAAGGCAGATAGAGCTGGACTTGATCTTGTAGAAGTTTCTCCCAATACTACACCTCCAGTGTGTAAGATTTTAGATTACGGAAAATTCCGTTACGAGAAGCAAAAGCAAATAAAGAATAATAAAAAGAAACAGCATGTTATTCAAGTAAAAGAAATTAGACTTCGACCAAATACTGGCGACCATGATTTAACAACAAAGTTAACGAAGGCACAGCAGTTTTTATTAAATGGAGATAAGTTAAAAATCACAGTCATGTTTCGCGGTCGGGAGATGGCACGTAAAGAAGCTGGATTAGAGCTTTTAGAACGAGTAAAAGATATTTTAGACGAAGTCGCAAAAATTGATAAATCCGCCACCTTAGAGGGTCGGCGAATGTCAATGATACTTAGCCCTAAATAAAAGGAGAAAAAGATGCCTAAGATGAAAACAAAAAGAAGCGCTAAAAAGCGTTTTCGGGTAACGGGCTCGGGTAAAGTTGTACATAATAGAGCGGGAAACCGTCATTTCGGTGTACGAAAAAGTCCAAAACGGAAGAGGCGTCTCCGTAAGGACACTTGCATGAGCAAGGCCATGACAAGTAGAACAAAAAAAATGATTCAATCATAAGGAGAGAGTCATGCCCAGAGCAAATAGTAGTGTACCTAGACACAGAAGACATCGTAAGTTAATTAAACAGGCCAAAGGTTACTTTGGAACACGAAAATCAAACTATCGTACTGCAAAAGATGCTGTTCAAAAAGGATTGCAATATGCATATCGCGATAGACGTCAGAAAAAACGTAATTTCAGACGATTATGGATTGTTCGTATCAATGCAGCTGTAAGACAGCATGGTTTAACTTATTCAAAGTTTATTGCTGGCTTAAAAGCTAAAGATATTCAATTGAATAGAAAAGCATTGGCACATTTAGCGGTTCATGATCCTGAAGGTTTTGCACAAATCGTGAAATCTGTTAGTTAAACTTACGTGTCATTACTATCTCAGATAGATGAAATAAAATACCAATTTTCCCAAGATATTCAATCAATATCTAGCGATTCAGTATCATTAGATTCTTTGAAAATTAAATATCTCGGTAGAAAAGGACTCATAGTTGGCTTATTTTCACAAATGGGATCAATTGATGCCAGTGATAGACCAAAAGTGGGAGAAAAGTTAAATAATCTTAAATCTGAGATAGCAAATCAATTAGATGAAATAGTGGCAGAAAAATCTGTTGATGATTCTGCTGCTATTTCTATTGATTATACACTTCCTGAATATCCTCATTTAACAGGAAGCATACATCCACTCACTCAAGTACTTAATGAAATAAAATCAATTTTCAAACAAATTGGATTTTCATTAGCATATGGACCTGAAGTGGATTCTGACTTTTATAATTTTGAAGCATTAAATATTCCACCACATCATCCTGCACGTGATATGCAGGATACCTTTTATATTTCACCTGAAGTATTATTAAGAACGCATACATCAGGAAGCCAAATACACTTCATGAAAGATCATGAACCTCCAGTGAGAATTATCTCTCCTGGACGCGTTTATCGCAATGAAGATATAAGTGTACGTAGCTATTGCCTATTTCATCAGATAGAAGGGTTATATGTGGATAAAAATGTAACCTTCGCAGACTTAAAAGGTACATTGGATTATTTTGCTAAACAATTATATGGTAAAAATGTAAAGACTCGATTTAGACCAAGCTATTTTCCTTTTACTGAACCCAGCGCAGAAATGGATGTATCTTGTATTTTCTGTCATGCAAAAGGATGCAATATCTGCAAATATGCAGGTTGGCTTGAAATTTTAGGATGCGGTATGGTGGATCCTGAAGTATTTAAATCTGTTGATTATGATGCCCAGAAATGGACTGGATTTGCCTTTGGAATGGGAATTGAGCGGATGGCTATGTTAAAATATGGAGTGAAAGATATTCGAATGTTCTATGAAGGAGACATTCGGTTTCTAAATCAATTTTGATGAAAATTTCACTTTCATGGATTAAAGAATTTATCACCCCAAAATCAACTGTACAAGAACTTGCAGATGGAATGACTGATTTGGGATTAGAATGTACCTATGAAACTACACCATTATCGTTTACAAATGTAGTTTTAGGTTATGTTGAAAGTTGTGAACCTCACCCAGATTCTGACCATTTATCAGTTTGTCAAGTAAATACGGGTGATGAGGAAAATTGGCTAATTGTATGTGGAGCCCCTAATGTAAAAACTGGGATTCACGTACCCGTTGCAAAAGTTGGTGCAAAATTAGCTAATGGTGATTTTAAAATAAAAAAGGCTAAACTTCGTGGTGTAAAATCCAATGGAATGATTTGCTCCGGGAAAGAACTTCAATATAATAATGATCATGAAGGAATCTTGATTGTTGATACAGAGTCTCCACTGGGTACACCCATAGAATCTATACTTAATTTCAATCAAGAAACTGTTTTTGAATTGGACTTAACACCAAATCGTGGTGACTGTTTTAGCCATCGTGGTGTTGCAAGGGAGATTGCTGTAATTGAAAATTCATCTATTACAGAAAGAGATGTGCCTCTTACTGAAAATTCTGAATCAATTGATGATCATCTTAGCATAAATATTCATGATACCGAAGCATGTCCACGATATGCTGCTAGAATGATAAAAAATGTAAAAGTGGGTCCATCTCCAGATTGGTTGCGATCGCGCTTGGAATCCATTGGTCAAAAAAGTATAAATAATGTAGTGGATGCAGCTAATTATGTCCTCATGGACATTGGCCACCCGATGCACACTTTTGATTATAATAAAATTTCTTCAAAATCAATTGGGGTACGTTTGGCTAAAAAAGGTGAAAAATTCACCACTTTAGATGATGTAGAACATACTCTCAATGATTTTCATCTTTTGATTTGTGACGATGATTCTCCAATTGCCTTAGCGGGAATTATGGGAGGAAAAAATAGTGAAATCGATGATTCTACAACTACCATTCTCATTGAAAGTGCATATTTTAAACCTACCGTAATTAGAAAAGGTGCAAAGTCATTAGATCTATCTACTGATGCCTCAAAACGATTTGAACGTGACACTGATATGGAGGCGGTTATTCCTGCGCTAAATCAGCTTGCATCATTAATTGTTGATGTTGCAGGTGGTGAAATTATTGAAGGAATTATTGATGAATATCCAGAAAAGAAAGAATTTATTAAAATTGAATTTTCAGTTGAAAATTGTAATACTTTTTTAGGAACCAATTTAACAGTAGAAAAAGCACAGTCTTTATTTAATAAAATCTCTATTACTACAGAGGAAAAAGACGGATTATTAATCTGTTCAATTCCTTCATTTAGGAATGACATAGAGAGAGAAGTTGATTTATTTGAAGAAATTGCTCGTGTTATTGGATACAATAATATTCATTCCACTGCACATTTTTCTGGATCATTCGATGCCTTTACCACAGACGATAGAGCATTAGATGACGAAATGCGTCAATTTTTATCTTCAATCGGATTTAATGAGCATTATTCTAATAGTTTAAATAATGAGAATGATGTAAAACATTTCACTGAAAATGAACCTGTTTTATTGTCAAATCCATTAAGTCAAGAAATGGCATATTTACGCAATTCCCTTTTTCCTGGAATTTTAAAAGCTATTTCATTTAATGAAAAGCGACAGCAATCATATTTTAAATTATTTGAAATTGGTGCAGTACATCAATCTTCTAATACATCTGAAACCAATGCAATTGAAAATTTCCATGTGGCCATGGCTTGGTATGGTAAATACAATACACATTGGAAACAAGGTGAAGAGCTTGATATTTACACTGTAAAACGTGATTTAATGATGCTTTTTAATTCATTGGGATTAAAGAAAGTTCGCTTTGAATCATTACAATCAGATTACGCTGATATAGGATTATCCATTTACCAACGTAAAAATTTAATTGGTGAGGTGGCAATTCCAAATAAAAGGATTAAGAAATTTTACAATATTAAAGGGAATTGCTTTGTTGCATCATTAAATATTGATGTTATTATTTCAATGATTGAATCTCAAAAGTTCACATTTGTAGAGCCCAATTTATATCCATCTATCAATAGAGATATTGCTATTCAAGTAGAAAAGAAATTTACTTCTGAAAAAATAGAAAGAATTATCAAAAGTAAAGGCGGTGAATTTCTTAAAAAAGTGTATTTATTTGATGTATATTCAGATTCAGGAATGAATGAAAATGAGCATAGTTTAGCATATTCTCTTACATTCCAATCACCGAAGAAAACATTGCAAGATTCAGATGTTGATTCATCAATACAAAGAATATGTAATCAATTAGAGAAAGATTTTAACGCTATTCAGCGATAAAGTGAGAACAAATGGCATCCACATTAAATACGGTAAAAGTTAAGATTTTAGGTCAAGAATATGTAATCAAGACCAGTGCGAATCCAGAGTATATTAAAGAAGTGGCAGCATATATGAATGAAAAAATGGATGAGCTTATTGAATCAGGTGTTGATGCACAATCTCAACAGCTAAAAATTGCCGTACTGGCTGGTATGAATATAACCGATGAGCTTTTTGTTCAACGTGCATCCAAGCAAAAATTAATTGATACTGTAGAAGCAAAAACATTAGCTATTTCAGAATTTGTAGAATCAAAAATTGACGAATTAGAAAAATAGAGTTAATGGAAACACCCACTCAAGCGTCCACGTTATTACTTGAAGGTAAGCCTGTTTCAAAATTTCTAAAAGAGCAATTTAAGCAAGATGTTGAAGCACTTGCAAATAAAGGAATTACCCCTGGATTAGCTGCAATCTTGGTTGGGGATGATCCTGCCTCTAAAGTATATGTTAGAAATAAACAAAATGTTTTTAAGCGTCTTCAATGCTATAGTGAAACGTTTAAGCTACCTGAAGAAACTACGGAAGAAGAATTACTTCAATTAATAGATAGCTTAAATGAAAATCCAAAATTTCATGGAATTTTGGTACAGCTTCCATTACCAAAGCATATTAATAGTCGCAATGTATTATTAAGAATATCACCAAAAAAGGATGTAGATGGGTTTCATCCAATCAATTTAGGGAATTTATTAGAGGGTAATCCCCAATATATTCCATGTACACCGAATGGTGTAATTGAGATTTTAAAATATTATAAAATCCCTGTGAGTGGTCGGCATGCAGTTATTGTGGGAAGAAGCAATATTGTTGGTAAGCCCATGTTTGCACTTTTAGCTCAGAAATTTGAAAAAGGTAATGCCACAGTTACCATTTGCCATACTGGAACTCCTGACATCTCAAAATTCACCAAAGATGCTGACATTATCATTGCAGCTGTGGGAATTCCACATTTAATTACTGGCCAAATGATTTCACCTGGAGTTGATATCATTGATGTTGGAATCAATAGAGTTGATGATGATAGCGAGAAGGGTTATCATCTTACTGGTGATGTTGATTTAACCTCTGTAATGGGGATTGCAAATTCTGTTACTCCCGTTCCTGGAGGTGTGGGACCTATGACAATTACCATGCTTCTTGCCAATACCATACT
>CAYQPE010000013.1:2626-29794 GCA_964419445.1 uncultured bacterium | reverse complement strand
TAATCATGATACCACTTACACCATTAAGGCAGAACAATTTTTTAATAGTGGGTGGAGCGAATATGAGGATTACATTTCTGACCATCGTCCTGTAGGCATACGGTTGATGGTGGAATAATGAATACTGAATGACGAATATCGAACGTCAAATGACCAATGACATCCTTTCTCCCTTCTCCTTTCTCCTTTTTCCTTCCCCCCATTCATTCCTAACCCCTGACACCTAACACCTAATCTTATTTCTTCAATCTTCATTCCACAATGAGTTAAATTAAATCATGGTTCAATATTCAAAAATTCAAACCCCTGTAGGTGAATTTACCGTTTATGCCGTTGAAGAGGGTGTTGTGTATATTGCATTACCAAATAGTGATGATTGTATTGCAAAAGCATGGTGTAATAGAAATCTTGCTACAGAGACTTTTATAGAATCCACACAATGGTGTAAAGATGCAATGGACCAAATCAATGAATATTTCTCTGGAGAACGTCAAAATTTCACATTTCAATATATTCTATGTACATCTCCATTTCGGAAAAAGGTATTAGAGGCGGTGGCAACCATTCCTTATGGTGAAGTAAAAAGCTATGCTCAAATTACCCAATTAGTAGGGAATTCTCGTGCAGTTCGTGCAGCCGGCAGTGCAAATGCCACCAACCCATTACCATTGGCCATTCCCTGTCATCGTGTTATTGCCAGCAATGGTGGCCTTGGTGGCTATGGAGGTGGATTGAAAATGAAACAATGGCTTATAGACCATGAACATACCCATGAAAGAATTAGATTTCCCCAACATTAAAAATTGTCGTAGTTTCACCTCGAGTATTTCCCAAATTTTATAAAAAAAGGACATGATTATGCCGGGACACATATTCCGATCAATTGTATTACTCCTCATAAGTACAAGCCTATTGATTTCTGACCCTTTTAAACCTTTAGATATTGAATTCCTAAAAAAGAAAACACCTCCAAAATCAGGTGATAAAAAATCCAATGATCAATCTAAAAAGAGCAAAGAGAAGCCATTTTCAGATGTAATTGATGGATATGAAAAAATTGAAGGCCTTTTCACTTTTTATTGGAATAAAGATAAAAATAAAATGTATTTGTCTTTAGCCCCTGAGCAGTTTGGACCCATTTATTTAGCAGGGCTTACACGTCAATCAGGCGATGGCTATATGTATGATGGCACAACCATGTTGGGTGAATATCCATTTTTCTTTAAACGCGTTGGAAATAAAGTTCAAGTGGTTGAGGAAAATGTAAAATTTCGGGCAGATAAAAAATCCGCCTCATCAAAAGCCATTGATCAATTAATGTCAAATTCTATCATTGCATCTGGAAAAGTTGAAGGACAGCCTCACGAAAAAACAGGGGCAATTTTGATTCAAGCTGAAGCGTTATTTTTACGTGATTATGTGGGAACAGGTCGATCAAAGCGGGCATCCTTTAAATTTGATAAAGGGAATAGCTATTATGAGAGTATTCAATCATTCCCCTATAATGCAGAAATTGGAGTGGCATTACATTTCACATCTAGCAATCCTAAATATGTGTTCACTTTACCCGATTCTAAATCGGCAATTCATCGCTATCATATGAGTTGGTCTGCTATTCCTGAATCTGATTATGAGCCTCGATTGGCTGATGATAGAGTAGGGCATTTTTTGACCATGTATCAGGATTACACCAATATTTATCAAGAATCACCTTATGTGAGATATGTAAATCGGTGGCAATTAGAAAAAGTCGACCCAACAGCTGAGCTTTCAAAACCTAAGAAGCCCATTGTGTTTTGGTTAGAAAATACAATTCCTGAGGAGTTTAGACCTGCTATTCGCGAAGGGGTATTGGCGTGGAATAAAGCCTTTGAAGCTATTGGTTTTAAAGATGCGGTGGTGGCAAAACAAATGCCAGATAATGCAAACTGGAGCCCTGCAGATGTTCGATATTCTACCATTCGATGGATGATTCAACCCGGATCTGCTTATGCTGTGGGACCATCACGAGCAAATCCCTATACAGGTGAATTATATGATGCGGATATTCGACTCAGTGCTGACTTTTTTAGATTTTATTTTAGTGACTTTAATGATTTTGTAGAGCCTATAATTGGTCACAATTTTGAAGCGGCTATCCATGCAGAAGATGATATTGAGCATCACCATGATGGTGAATGCCAATATGCTCAACATCTTTCTCAAAATATTGCCTTTTCATGGAATAGCCTGTTTGCAAAAGAAAATATTTCTGATGAAGAAAAGACGCTCACTGTTGAACGCTTTGTTCATGATGGTATTGTAGATTTAGTTTTACATGAAGTGGGACATACTTTGGGTCTTCGTCATAATTTTAAGGCAAGTTCAATCTATACTATTGAACAATTGAGTGATCCAGAATTTACCAATCAATATGGGGTAACTGGTTCGGTAATGGATTATAATGCCTCAAGTTTATTGGATGGTGGACATAACTTTTTCCAAACGCAGCCTGGCGTTTATGATTATTGGGCCATAGAATATGCCTATGCTGAACGACCTTTAGGTTCAGATTTAACAGAAGCCGAGTTTTTACAGCAAATTGCATCAAAATCTACAGATCCCTATTTAGTTTATGGCACAGATGAAGATACGTATGGTTCATCCACTCGCAGTATTGATCCATATACAAGTTCTCGCGATTTAAGCGCAGACCCCATTGGATATTATTCAAATCAATTAGGATTAGTTCAAAATTTTTGGCAAGACTTATTGAGGAAATTCGAAACCGATGGAGAAAGTTATCCTAAATTACGTCGCATTTTTAAACAGGGATTATGGGAGTATTATGGTGCTTCTCGAAATGTGTCAAAATTTATTGGTGGAATTCAGCATAGTCGCCATCGTATTGGATCTATGGATAAAAATCCATTAGTAGTAATCCCTGCAGATGATCAACGTAGAGCCCTTACTTTTTTAGATGAAAAGGTGATGGGTGCAGATGTTTTTAATTTTGATGCAGAATTATTAAATAAGCTGGCTCCAGAACGATTGGGTGATTTTGAAGGTAGTATCTGGGATATGCGGCGGTTGGACTTTCCCCTACATTCATATATTAAAAGTATTCAATCGTTAGCAATACATCGGATTTATAATCCAAATATAATTAATCGTGTACAGGATAATGAACTTCGTTTTGGTCGGGGTGAAGATGTGTTTACATTGGAGGAGCTATTCTCACGTACTTCAGAGATTGTGTGGCGTGAACTCTACGAGGGAGGCAATGTGAACAGCTTTAGAAGAAATCTTCAAACTGAACAAATAAAAGTGCTCACTGCCATTGTAAAAAATGAGAGTGGTAAATTCCCCAATGATGCTGTAGCATTGGCACGACAAGATATGAACGTGCTTTACACAAAAATGAAAACCGCAATAGATCTTGAAGTATTAGATGACTATACCCATGCCCATTATCAAGATAATGCAAGCAGGATTCAATCTGTTTACAAAGCTAAAACGGTATTAAATTAGGAGCAATATGATACTCACCACTACAAACCAAATAGAAGGTAAACCTATAAAAGAGTATAGTGGCGTCATTGTTGGTGAAGCAATTTTGGGTGCCAATATTTTTAAAGATTTATTTGCATTGGTTAGAGATGTGGTGGGCGGGCGTTCTTCTGCTTATGAGGCAGAATTAGAAAAAGCACGTGATATTGCCATGCAAGAGCTTCAAGAAAAGGCCATTGAATTAGGTGCAAATGCAGTGGTTGGTATTGACTTAGATTATGAAACCGTTGGTCATAACGGCAGTATGCTCATGGTATCCGTTACTGGAACCGCAGTAAAAATTTAATACAAACATACTTCCATATTATTTCCATCAATATCTAAAATAAAAGCAGCATAATAGGAGTCACCATAATGTGGGCGTGGCCCTGGAGGACCATTATCTTTTCCACCCAAGGCCAATGCCTTATCATAAAAATTCTTAACTATTTCCTTACTTTCAACTTTAAATGCTACATGTACATGTGAATTGGCAGGATGTGTACTGTCTTCTTGAACTATTTCAAAGATTGGGTCAGCATCTATTCCATACCCTCGAAAGGGTTCATCAACTTTCCCTAATACAATTTTATAATCTATAACCTTGAGTAATTCATCATAAAAAGTTCTACTCTTTTCTATATCTTTAACGCGTAATGTAATGTGATCTATCATGGAATTAACTCATTATAATATTTACAATACCCACAATATCCAGTATATCAATGATACCATCACTGTTTAAATCACCTAATATTAATTGAGTATCACTGGCTTCCCAATTCCCTAAGATAATATTGATAATTATGATTATATCCTGAATATTCACCACGTGGTCTTGATTTACATCTCCTGATAAAAGGGGATTCCCAATACCTGTTGATGCCCATGCATTTGAAATGGTTTGATAGTAATCGAATCTATCTGGGTATAGATCATAACTGACTTGTAGCATTTTTTCTCTACCGATTTCAAAATCATCTTCTTTATCTAAATAATATGCATTCCATTCAAACCAAATATTACCTGCAATTACCCTAGATTGATCAATGTCATTTTCAAAAGGGGCAACTTGAATACCATAATGTTCATCGCCCTGAATCACAAGGTACATAATCTTATTGGGGATTCCTGAATTTGTATGTACTCCACCAAAATCATTACTCCATTGGGGGTTGGGATTATAATCCACAAAATAATAATGGTCAATATGGTCAGGTTGTTGATGTGCAGGTGGATGAATAAAACTTCTTCCGCCTTCACCTGAATATCTAACATCTTCCCCTTCGGTCCAATCGCCACCATCTTGATAAACGGCTTCTACAAAATAGCCCATAACATCAGAAATTGATTCATTTAATGCACCTGCCTGATTTCTATAAATTAGTCCAGAGGTATGCGCTGTAAATCCATGTGAAAACTCATGAGTAACAATATCTTGTGCAGCACAAAATGGACGATAACCGCTACCACCATAACCATAAGTCAATATATCTAAGGCTGCATTATAAAATGCATTTCGTTGATTGATAGACGAGGTTGAAAAATAATTAACCACTGAAATGGTTCGTTTTCCTATTCCATTAATTCCTGCATAATTGTGATAATCCCAGAAATAGTCCAGTGTTTTTCGCTGATAATCATGCGCACTCACACCTGATTCATGAGAATGGGTAATATTTACAGATTCAAAATTAGGTGAGATACTGTTTACATAGGATAAATCCTCGTAGAAACCACCATAACTATTTAATGTATATATGATTCCTAATTCAGGATTACTTTCATCTACCATGTTATAGGATCCTGTTTCAAGAGCTGCATTTTCAATTTCTATCCATGGATCATTACAAAATCCATTTCCAACTCCTGGAAATTGCATATACCATTCACTAAAACAATCTCCATTGCAATCTTCAAGTTCACCTTCTGGGCAATCCCCTTGAGTTGCAGTAATAGTACATCCCCAATAATTTTGCCCATCACAATCTCCATAATCCCAACAATATTCCTCACATACTAAATTGGGCGTTGATAAATCGCCAAAAGTTGAAAAAGTGTCGCCCTCATATATATGGAGTAAATCTACAGGTTCATTGAGAAGATTTGTTCCTGAACCTGTCGTTGGACCATCATCGTATGTAAGTGGGAATTTATCAATAACTTCATTTGTATGAGCATCTACAAAATAATTCCAAGATTCATCAAATGAAATAGATTCAATAGAATATACTAAATGAAAATTTTCATCCTTAGCATAGATTTGTAAATCAATGTATTTTAAATATGATTTTTTAGAAAATGATAATTGGTTTTTTAATTTATTTAATGCGTCAATTTTAGAAAATGATGGAGTGGTTGAAATATTGATGGGTTCCACATTACTAGAAATAGATGATATTATATATTTATTGTTTATATGTACACGAATAGTATTTCCAAATACTGGAATATTATTATAAGTCTGTTGAAAAATTAAATGCTGTGAATTCTCATGTCCACTTTTGTTTTTAATTAATGGAAATTCATGTGCAGAATGATGTCCCAATTCTTCCCTAATTTGTTTTAAATATCTTCGTGCTGAATTCTCAACATCATTTTTATCTATTTCATAAAATTTACCCGATGAAAATTTTAGATAATTATGTTGAAAAACTTTTTTTGGTGGAAGCCCCCAAAGAAAAACAAATAATAAGAATATGATTTTTTTCATTTTACCTCCTTAATTATAAGACTGTATAATTTTTAATGAATATTCTACACTACCATTATCTACCCAATGGATTTTAATTCCACGTTTTTCCATTCGTCTAAACCATGAGCGTTGCCGTTTGGCAAACTGATGTATTGCAATATTTAATAATTCAAACATTTCACTTTTTGATAATTCCCCATCCAAATAACGGTGAACAAATTTATATTCTAAACCAAAATAATTCAAACGTTCTTTCGGTAAGCCATTTGATATTAAAGATTCAACTTCTTCTATCATCCCACCATCAATCCGCTGTTGGAGTCTTTGAGTAATTCGTTGGCGAATAATTTCACGAGTACTTTGAATACCTATTATGCATGTGCGGGATAAGTCATGTGGTTGAGAGTTCGTCTCAGGGGTTCCGTCTGCAAGTGCTAATTCAATTCCTCGAATGATTCGGCGCTTTGTATCTAAGGGCCATTCCGAATATAATCTGGCATCTATATTTTCAAAAAAAATAAGAAGTTCCTCTTTTGATCTCTTCTCTAAATCGTCTCGTAATTGATTATCTGCCAATATGGGTTCAAATTTATAATCTAATAGTACAGAATCTAAATAAAGCCCCGTGCCACCACAGAGAATGGGTTGCCTCCCATTGAGTTTTATTTTTTCTACTGAATCATGGAAATCTTGCTGAAATTGGTACACACTATAATCTTCCGTAGGATCAAGAATATCAATGAGATGATAGGGAATTTGAATATTATCTATAGTGTATTCATCTAAATCTTTCCCCGTTCCAATATCCATTCCTCGATAGATTTGCCGTGAATCTGCAGAAATAATTTCACCATTTAATTTATGAGCCAGTTGCACTGCTAACTGTGTTTTACCAGAAGCAGTAGGTCCCAACACTGTGATTAAATCTAAAGATTGTTTTTTGTTGGATGTCATGTTGATAATTCGCAAAATATAGAGTTCACAACGTCTAAAATTTACAATTTATAAACGGAGTTTTCATGCTTGAAGCCATAATTTCCATAATAAGTTTATTAGTAGGTATAGCCATTGGTTGGTTTTTACGTTCTAAAAGTATTCCCCAAATCGATTCTGACAAAATATCAACTCTAGAAACCGAATTAAAAGAATCTGTTGAAGCAGAAGCCATTGCTCGAACTAATCTTGAAAATGTCTCCACACAGTTAGAAGAAGAAAAAAAACGCATTGAAGAGATAAAAAAAGAAATGGAAAAATCTTTTAAAATTATGGCCACTGAAATTACAAATAATAATAGCGAGTTATTTCTAAAACAAGCCAATGAGCAGTTTAAATCTCTCAAAGAAACCTCAGAAAAAGATCTAGATGAGAAGAAAAAGCTAATTGATAAAAGCCTAGTCGGTATGAATGAAAAATTAGAATATATTCATAAGCAATCTGCAGAGTTAAAATCTAGTATTGATACCAGTCAAAAAACCACTGCATCGCTCTCTGAAAATACAGCGAAATTGAGAGAGATACTTTCTTCATCTCAACAGCGTGGTCAATGGGGAGAGCGAATGGTTGAGGATATCCTTCAAGTAGTGGGACTCATGGAAAATGTAAATTATACCAAGCAAGTCCAAGTTGAATCGGGGCAACGTCCTGATTTTACATTTAAACTCCCCAAAGAACGAGTATTGAATATGGATGTAAAATTCCCCATTGCCCATTATGAAGCTTTTCTCTCTGCAGAAAGTGAAGAGGTGCAGTTGAAGGAAAAATCAGCATTTTTAAAAGATGTAAAGAACCATATTAAGGCAGTATCAGGCAGGGAATATATTAATCCTTCAGAAGGTACATTAGATTATGTGATGCTATTTATTCCTAATGAATCTATTTATGGGTTTATAAATAGAGAGGATTCATCATTAGTGGATTATGCATTACAAAATAGAGTATTATTGTGCTCACCATTAACATTATATGCAGTATTATCTCTCATTCATCAAGCAGCACGTAACTTCACCATGAATGAACGTGCTTCAGAGGTGATGGATTTAGTGGAACAATTCAAAACTCAGTGGCGAAAATATGTAGAGCAGATGGATAAAATAGGTCGCAGAATTGATGGACTATCTTCAGACTATCAAACACTGATAACTACACGTACAAAAGCCCTTGATAGGCCAATTGATAAAATTGAAAACATCTCTCATTTAGTAGAAGATGATGAACCCAATTTATTAAAATAAGTGGCAATATCCACTCTTTCACAGTATTTACAAAAACGGGGAATTAAAGGTCCTTGGAAGTTAGAACCCCAGCCTAACCATTTTTTTGAAAATATTGTTGTAATTCCAGTACTTGCTGAATTTGATAGAATTCAAACAACCTTAAAAAGTTTAGATGATTGTGAAGAAATTCATAGTCGAAATACTCTTGTTATAGTGGTAGTAAACAATAGTTCATCCACAAAAGATGAATATATTGCTAATAACCTAAAAACACTGAAATATTTTGCATCAAAACCTCAATTTAATTTTTCTTTATCGATTATTGATGCCAGTTCAGAAAACGTTGAGATTCCTCTTAAACATGCAGGTGTAGGCATGGCTCGAAAAATAGGTATGGATTTAGCACTATCTCATGCAAACCCTGACACATTACTTTTCTGCTTAGATGGTGACACTACTGTTTCAACCGATTATTTTTCATATGTAAATACATTCTTTGAGAATCATGGAAGTAATGCTGCAGTGGTTGGATTTAGTCATTCAAAAAATGACAATTTGCAATTAGAAAAAAATATCCGTTTATATGAGGACTTTCTTTATTATACGGCTCAAAAATTAGATGAAGTTGGTTCTCCCTATGGATATGTAGCCATGGGCTCAGCCATGGTTTGTCGTGCAGATGCATATGCTGCAATCGGTGGAATGCCTCGTAAAAAGGCAACGGAGGATTTCTATTTTCTACAAGAATTGGCAAAATTTAGAAGGGTAGATTCAATCCCAAAAAAATTAGTATTCCCATCCTCCCGTTTGTCAGACAGAGTATATTTGGGAACTGGATTTAGGATGAATCAAGTTGAACAAGGCTCTACATTAGAAAATTTATTTTTTCCTCAATATGCATTTGATGTTATAGGTATATTTTTAAAAAAAGTGACATCTAATACACAGATAGATGGTGAAAAGATTTTTGACGACTTAAAAAACATTGATGAATTGCTCTATGAATTTTTATTAGAAGAGAATTTCGTTGATGTTTGGGATAAAATTCAAAAAGTATCTCCCACAAAAAGCCATTTCATTTTCCAATTTCATCGATGGTTTGATGCCCTTAAAACTTATCGATTGTTGAATAGATATTTAAAATATGTTCAATCCTTTGAAATAAAGTAAAAATTGCTGTAACATTGCATTCTGTTCATCGAACTCATTTTTAAATATGACAAAGATTACCAAAATAAATTATCTCAATGGGATACGACTTCATCGAGCCATTGTAGCAGGAATTCGAAATGTAGTTTCACATCAGGACTACTTAAATAAAATCAACGTATTCCCTGTACCTGATGGAGATACCGGTACAAATATGGCATTTACGTTGACTGCAATACTAGATGGTTCAGTAAAAAATATAACCTCTCGTGTAGATGATATGTTAGTTTCAGTTGCAGATTCTGCATTAGATGGTGCAAGAGGAAATTCAGGGGCAATTTTAGCCCAATTTTTTCAAGGATTCAGCGATGGTGCACAAGGCGTTTCACGTTTTGATCCTCATTCATTTTCGGTAGCAATTCAAACTGGATCAGAATATGCCCGAGATGCTTTATCCGAACCTCAAGAAGGAACTATTCTTACCGTAATTGCTGATTTTTCTATTCGTTTAAAGGAATTGGTAGATGAAGGTGTTGACGATTTTGAGCAAATTTTAGCCAAAGGGATAGAAGAAGCAGAACGGTCACTAAAAAACACCCCTAATTTAATGGAAATTTTAAAAAAGGCTGGTGTGGTAGATGCAGGCGCACAAGGTTTTGTTGATTTATTACAAGGTATTCATGAGTTTATAAGAAACGGTTCTCTAAAAGAATTTGAATCAGATTTTATCCCCATTGAAGTCAATGATTCAGAAGCAATTCAGCATGATTATAGTAATTTAGAATTTCGATTTTGTACAGAATGTATGATTATTAGTGATGCTATCGACCGTAAAAAATTAAGAGATGCACTTCTTGATGAAGGTGATAGTATGGTATTAGCGGGTTCAAAAACTAAAGCTAAGGTTCATATTCATTCTAATAATCCTGCAAAAGTGTTCTCTATCTGTGAACAATTCGGTACTGTATCTGGTCAAAAAGCGGATGATATGTTTCAGCAACAAGAATCTGCACATAGTGCGCAAATGGGTGAAATTGCAATTGTAACTGATTCAGGAGCAGATTTTAATACAGATGAATATGATATCCATGTGGTGCCGGTGCGATATAGTTTTGGAGATAAGGGATATATTGATAAAGTTTCCCAAACAGTTGTAGAATTTTATGAAGAATTAGCCACAAACCCTGTACATCCCCAAACATCACAACCTGTTCCTGGAGATTTTAGACGTCAATACCAATTTTTAAATACACATTATAAATCAATCATTTCAGTGCATATTCCCAATGCTGTCAGCGGAACAATGCAATCTGCTCAAACCGCTGTAAAACGAATTCCTGAAGCCAGTGTATCTGTAATTGATTCACTTAATATCTCTGTGGGACAGGGATTAATAGTAACCCATGCAGCAAAACTTGTACAAGAAGGTAAAAACCACGATGAAGTGGTTGAGGCAATTGAATCTGCAAGAGAGCATACCAAAGTATATTGCTGCGTTAAAGATTTATCCTTTGGCGTTAAAGGCGGCCGTGTACCTAAATCGGTTAAAGTAATTGCAGATTTACTCCAAGTTCGTCCAGTATTAACTACATCGGAATCTGGAAAATTAGAAAAAGCTGGAGCTGTATTAGGAAAGCAAAATTTAGGTAAAAAAATGGTGAAATATATGGCAAAAAATCACAATGTAAATAAGCCATATAGGATTTCTGTAGGTCATTGCAATTGCCCAGAAGATGGAAAAATTCTACTGGAAGGGCTTAAAAATAAATTCAAAAATTTACAGTCAACTGAATTGCATGAAGTGGGTGGAGCATTGGGTGTACATACTGGTCCTGGTACATTAGTTGTAGGAATTCAAGAAGTAAAATGAATTTGGAAATAATTTTAAGAATCATACTGAGCTATTTTGTGGGTTCAATCTCAGGTAGTATGGTTATGGGAAAACTCAGAGGTGTTGATATCCGCCAATTAGGAAGTGGAAATGCAGGTGGAACCAATGCATTCCGTACCCAAGGAGCAATTTTTGCATTGGCTGTAGTAATCATTGATATTTTAAAAGGTTATGTTTCTACATATTATATTAGTGGTGATATGGGTGCAGGTAACTCTATGGCTTTAGTGTGTGGTATTGCATCTGTATTGGGCCATGTTTATCCAGTCTATTATGGATTTAAAGGTGGAAAAGGTGCAGGTACCCTTGTAGGTGTATTAATTGGACTTTATCCCTTTGGACTTCTAATTGCATTCTCTACGTGGGTAGTCATTTTAATATTAACAGGTTATGTTGGATTAAGTACAATGATTGCAGGGATTTGCTTCCCTGTTGTGGTTTACTATTATTTCCCAGGCGGATTGAGCACTCCAATTGGTACTTTTGGACTTATCATGTCAATATTTTTAATTTTTACCCACCGAAGTAATATTGGTAGGATGTTACAAGGTACTGAAAATCGATTTGAAAAAGCAATGATTCTTAAGCGAATATTTAACTAATCTGAATCATTCAAGTGAATTTTCATTTTACCTGATGGATTAAATCCTAAATCAATACCAATATAACCAAATCCAGACATAAAAAATTTCAATCCTACTCCAAATCCCAATAAATAATTTTCTAATTTTATAGAATTATTTATCTCAGCACCTAATCCCATATCTATAAAAAGTAAACCGTCAATGCCAAGTTCTACACCTCCCAAATCTTCTTTAGGATATATTGTAAATTGTGATTCCAACGACTGATAAATCAAGTTATCCACTTCAATAAAATCTGAAAACTCACCATTTTCATCTGGATGGGGTGAGTACCCCCTTACAAACTCTTCCCCACCTAAATATTCGTGATAAAAATAGGGAAAGTAATCATCACTCCAATAATGTACAATGTTGAGTTTGTACGTAAACACAGGGTCAAACTTCCATGCTGGTGAAAAAATATGAGCGTTTTTATAATATTGGAGTTTATGAATAGTTGGAGATGTATTTAATCCCCAATCAGTTGAATAGTTTAATCCCCATAACATACCTGATGTGGGGTCGATTTTAATATCTCTTGAGTCGTAATAATAAGTTAAGTTTGTTGAGATTTGATTTAATATAATAGAATTATTTTCTGAGTGATTTGAAAAAATTTCACGTTTTATACCACCAAATGTAGCAGAATAATTATGGAGTAGATGACGTTGAAACCCAGTACCAATGTACAATGATTGTTGGTACATGGTACTATCATGATAATGATGTTCAATATTGTTATTTAAAATACGGGTATTCAAACTTACATGATCACCAGTTATCCATGGATTTTCATAATAAATAAACAACACAGGATCTTCACCAAACATGAATCCAGTGATGAGGGATTCATTTCTCCCTGTAAAATTATCCGTTTTAAAACCCACACCATAAGACCACCCCTTTGCTTCATCATAATCTACAAGAGGGATGGGGAAAAAACGTGGGGATTCAGCAACTGTAATTACATAGTTTGAATCTTGTTCCGTGATATTCACAGACGAAAAAATTCTTAAATTGTAAATTCGATTTCGGTCTTGTATAGCTAAGGTGGAATCAAAATTCCCAGGGATAGAATGGTTTACTTCCCGAAGGATGATGTGATTCTTTGTGTTTGTATTTCCATCAATAACTATGTTTGTTAAAGTAATTGGAAATACAATTGAAAGTAGAAGGGATATAATAAAATATTTCATAAAAAAGAACCCCGCCACAGCGGGGTTCAAAAATTCAATTTATTTGTTGAATTTATTTACGGCCACGTGCCATTTTAGCTCTTGATACATCACCATCTTTATCGATGAAGTATAACCAACCTGATTCACGTGTTACACCGGCATTTGCTATAACTTCGGCACTTCCACCTTTACTTGCACCACGCGCCATTTTTGAACGTGACACATTACCATTTTTGTCCAAGTAATAGAGGTAACCTTTTTCTTTAGAAACGCCAGTTTTAGAAACTTTTTCTGCCATGTTATTTCTCCTTTTTGTTTTGTAATAAGGTTTGTTAATTAAATTACACCCAATTCTATGAAATTCTCTTCTATAAAATCAAGAAAATTCATGTAAAATCACCTATTTTTTAACATTTTTTATGGATTTATTGAATTTTTAGTCTGATAATTTGTTATTTTCTGAGGAGAAATCATGATAAAATGGCACTTTAAATGAAAAATTCAATGGATTTTAGGGATTTATACGTTGGATTTATAGTTCAGTTTTAGAAGATGAAATGAGCTTATATTGCCATTCAACCTCATCTAATCCAATTGCTTTTATATATAATTCGCCTTCTAAATTTTTACATGAAGTAATCATATTATTTTTAAAAAAGTCTATAACAAGTGGTGATGGAATGCCTGGAAATAATTGCTTATAATGAGGTTTAGCACCATCTTCAGGTTGAGATAATTGATGCACTTCCCATTGTGGATTAGAGTTTATTGATCCCTCTAATTTATTAAAATTTTGCTTAGCGTCTGTTGCGTTCAAAATTTGCCATTACTTTTTTAAATTCATCTACATCTTCACATTGAAAAAAGGGAGAAAGAGAAATATTTTCTTGAATACTAATTGACTTTTTAAATCCATAATGATGGCCTGGATAGATGGTAGTACATTTGGGTAGTTTTAGAATAATATCATAAACACTTTTATATAATTCTATAATTGAACTTGAAACACTTTTAACTCGCCCTGTACGCCCAACAAAAACGGTATCACCTGTAAATAACATTTCAGCTTTTACATTCCAAATACAAATACTATCTGAATAGTGCCCTGGAGTATATAAAATAGTAAGTAATTCTTTCCCTACAGAAATAATTTCATGATGCTCCAACTTTTGATAATATTTTCCAAAGTCTTTGTTTGGAAGCTTATACCCACAAACTTGAATTGCTGGAAATTGAAATTTCCAATCATTTAAAAATTGTATATGATCATGATGAGAATGTGTAATAATTACTCGTCGAAGGTTTAAATCATTGGCCTCTATAAATTCAACTATAGGAGTAATTTCAACAGAGGCATCTATGAGTGTAGCTTCATTTGACTCATTGCACCATATAAGATGGCAGAGATTTTTGTCAAATCCCCCCATAAAAGTTTTAACGTTCATTGTACCGAAAGTATGATGCAAAAAATCGTTCAAGTTTTATAAATTCAATGAGTTTAGAAATAACTCCACTATTCGTCGAAATTTCTTTATGCTCATATAAATAAGAAATAAGGAGTTCATTATTGGGGAGTTTTTCTCCCAATTTAACAGATTCAGAGTAAGGTACCATAGAATCATTAGCACCATGCATCACAAATACTTTTGAGTCAATTTTATGGCAAAATGTACTGGGAGATAACTCATTTAAAATTTCGTTTTGGGATTGAATTATTTGTTTAGAAATTTTTTCAATCTCAGGATTTATATTTCCATTTAATACGTCATTAATTAGCTTCAAGTCGTGATCATTTAAATTTTGTTTTAATTTTTCTACTAATTCTAAATCATCAGCAACTCGGGCAGATAAAACTTCTTCAATCTTTGTTGTGTCAAATCCAGCATCAATATTTTTAATGAAATTATGAAATAAAACTGTCATTCCCCAATCATTGGGAGGTATGTGAGCAATTTTGCCATCATGTTCAATTTCACCTGTGAGTAAGAATTGCAATCCCGTTTCAAAATCAAAGCATGAGCCATACATTAGCAGAGAACGAGGTGGGTTATTAAGTATTTTTTTTTCTAGCATCGCTTTTAAAAGCAAAGAGCCGCCAAAACTTATGCCAACTGCAGCTAAATTTTTTAAGTCTACATCGTCACGGTTAATAATTTTGTCATAGGCATGAGCAAACCAATCTACATTTTTTGATCCAATGTTTAGTGCTTTGAGAGGAGGTATTCTTGGGATAAATACATTGTAGCCTAAATTATTTATGGTTGTGGCAAGCCCAATCATTCCCGGGTGTTCTTCTGCAAAAGGGGATGCCCCAGGAAATAATATAAATGTCGTTCGCTTTGCATTGGGGTGTTTAAAAATCCGCAATGGTGTTTTTTCACCATTTAAACCTACATAGGAATCATCAATAAATTGTCCCGTATCTTCACCACCTTCATTTTGGACAACTCCAATGAGATATTTTAAGGATTGTTTATGACTATATACCCAGTGAAGCATGTTAATCCATTTTTTTAGCTACAAATAGATATAAAATTGAACCAGTAATTAATGTAGCAATTCCTTTTGATGGTGAAGGTTCATGGAAAATCAACCCAGAGTCTTGCATCCATGATAAAATGGCAAACATTATACCAAATCCAGATAAAAACAACCAAAGTTCTTTATGGAAGTTCATTATAAATATTCCTTTAATTTTGTAATGAATTGAATGAGTCTACTACGATGGAGTTCCCTGCTACCAGTCCCGGAGTAATTAATGTAGATTTATTATTATATGTAATTTTTTTACCTTCGATGGTTAACAATGTCCCACCAGCCTCATTTATTAAACAGTGTCCGGCGCATAAATCCCATTCATTTTTAGGCTTTAATGATGCTACAATGTCCGCCTGTTGGGCAGCAACCATAGCAAGTTTTAAGGCAATACTTCCAATGGGGATTAACTGTTTGAAATGTGAATGATATGGTTCCCATAGCCCTTTTTTGGTTTCAGAACGACTATTTAACATTTCCATCTGCGATAAATCTGAAATAATACTGATAGATACATCTTTACCGTTGAATTTTGTGCCACCCCCTGAAAAAGCTGAATAAGTGTCTTTTGTTACAGGATTATGAATGATTCCCAGTATTGGCTTTCCATTTTCAACGAGCCCAATACTAACTACAAAATTAGGCACACCTTCTACAAATTCTTTTGTCCCATCAATAGGATCCACAACCCAAACTCGTTCTTTATCTAATCGATGAGCAGAATCACGGGTTTCTTCAGATAGCCACCCATATTCAGGGTATGCTGATGTCAGTATTTCTTTGAGTTTTTGATCTGCAGCAATATCCGCCTCTGTTACAGGGTTTCCTTTACCTTTCATTTTTACTTCACACTCACTATGATAGTAAGATAAAATGATATCGCCTGCTACATTTGCAGCATTTTCAGCAGTTTGTAATAAATTGTTCATAGTTTGTCAATAAATAGCCTCTAAAGTTAGATATTTATAAGCATTGAAATTAAGTGATTATTAACGCTAAAGTATAGGCTCACATTTAATTTAGGTAATAAATTATACCGATGGAGAATTAATTAATAGTTAACTTTATTTCTTTCTATAAGTCTATCCAAAAAAGTAAATGGAAACCATGAAACTAAATTCAAATTTAAAAGACGAAATAGCAAATTATCCCTCCCTAATCTTAACTGATAGACAATTGTGTGATATTGAACTCATTATTAATGATGGATTTTCTCCTCTTGAAGGATTTTTAAATGAGGATGACTATTACTCGGTCCTAAATGATATGAGATTAAATGACGGTTCTGTTTGGCCTATACCTATCACCCTTGATGTAAAAGAATCATTTTTAGAAGAAATTAAGGATTTTTCCAAAATTACATTAAAGGATAAAGAAGGTTTTGTATTAGCCATTATGGATATTGAATCTTCATGGAAACCAAAAAAAGTTAATGAAGCAGAAAAAGTTTTTGGTTCAACCGATGAAAGACACCCTGCAGTTCATTACTTATTCAATATTGTAGAAGATTATTATGTGGGAGGAAAAATTCATGCGATTGCTTTACCTAAACATTATGATTTCCCCGTATTACGACAAACTCCAGAAGAAGTTAAAGCTGAGTTTAAAAAGCGTGGATGGACAAAGATTGTAGCATTTCAAACTCGAAACCCTATGCATCGTGCTCATGTTGAAATTACTCAGTTAGCAGCAAAAAAATTAGGTGCCAGCCTTTTAATTCATCCTGTAGTAGGAATGACCAAACCTGGAGATGTTGATCATTTTACACGAGTGAGATGTTACCAAAAAATTATAAAAAAATACCCCGTGGAAACAGCAAGCTTAAGCCTTTTACCTCTTGCCATGAGAATGGCAGGTCCACGTGAAGCATTATGGCATGCACTCATTCGTAAAAATTATGGATGTACACATTTTATTGTAGGTAGAGATCATGCAGGGCCAGGAAATGACTCAAGTGGAAATCCATTTTACGGTCCATATGACGCCCAAGAATTATTGAAGTCGTTTGAAGATGAAATTGGTATTGAAATGGTCCCATTTCAAATGATGGTATATGTTGAGGATAAAGCCGAATATTTGCCCATTAATGAAGTTTCAGATAATATGCGTACACTAAACATATCTGGGACCGAATTACGAAGACGCTTAGATAAGGGTTTAGACTTACCAGAATGGTTTTCTTATCCCGATGTAGTGGAAGAGTTGCGACTTTCACACCCTGAAAAAATTAAACGAGGTTTAACAATTTTTTTTACAGGATTATCAGGTTCTGGGAAATCCACTTTAGCAAATGGATTATTGATAAAATTGCTGGAAGATGGTCGTCGTCCTGTGACTTTATTAGATGGAGATATTGTCCGTACCCATTTATCCAGTGAACTGGGATTTTCAAAGGAGCATCGTTCAATTAATGTGCAGCGAATTGGGTATGTTGCTAGTGAAATCACCAAAAATAGAGGAATTGCTATTTGTGCACCTATTGCCCCATACCGGTCAGACCGTCGTATAAATAGAGAGCTTATATCTCAATATGGTGGATATATAGAGGTACATATTTCTACTTCTCTAGAAGTTTGTGAAGAAAGAGATGTGAAAGGATTATATGCACTCGCACGTGAAGGAAAAATCAAAGAGTTCACGGGGATTAGTGATCCTTATGAGGCACCAGAAAATCCAGAATTGGTAATAGACTCTGGAAATGAAGATCCAGAGAAACTGGTACAAGATATTCTTTTAAAAATTGAACAATTAGGATATATCTAACTACTCGGCCAAAAACCGCATTCCATCTAATGTAAGATTAAGCGATAAATGATGAGTAATACTAAGCTGAGGAGAAATCAGTTTGCTGAATCCTCCCGTAAGGATGATATTCATAGAATCCCATTTCATTTCTTGTTGAATACGGCTCAACATACCCTCAACAGCATCAACGCCACTAAACATTATTCCAGACTGTAAATTGGTTTTGGTATTTTTTCCCACAACCTGTTGAGGAAACTGAAATGCAGCTGATTTTAGTAATGCGGTCTTTTCTATAAGATGGTGTGCAGAAATGTCAATCCCTGGAGCAATAGCACCACCAATAAATGCATCATTTTCATCAATTACATCATAAGTTGTAGCCGATCCAAAATCCACCACTACTGCAGGTGATCCAAAATTCTTCAAAGCTGCAAAAGAATTACAAATTCGGTCTGCACCCACTTCATGTGGAAAATCCACATCCAACATAATTTTAGATTGTTGATATCCTATGATAAATGGCTTTATCTGAGAGTACTTATCTATTTCAAAAATGTATTCTTCAGTTAATTTAGGAACGACTGAACTCAGTATAATTTGGGTGATTTGGTTGAAATCTACATGAGAGAGCCGACCCTTTACACCAGAGATAGATTCAATTCGATTCTCGTCAATATAAGATGTTCCATTCCATATTGCTGTGACCACATTTGTATTGCCAATATCGATACAGAGAATCATTGTAATTCAATAACTCCACTGGAAAATACTTTTTCTTCATTATCAATTCTCATGTTTGCTTGACCAATTTCGCTTAACCCTACAAAAGTGCCAGAAATGATTTCATTTGATGAATGGAAAAATATAGGTTCATTTAAATGGGTACAGTGGCTTTCCCATTTAGATACCCATGTAGCGGATGATGCTTCAATATTTTTCTCAAGTTGATTTAAAATGTTGGCCAAGAGTGGTTCTCGTTGAATAGGATAACCAGCCTCTACACTTAGTGAAGTGGCTTTATCAGAAATATCTACGTTTAACTCTGTTTCATTTACGTTTAACCCTATACCCAATACGATATGAGATTCATTTTGGATTATCTTATGCTCACATAAAATTCCACCAACTTTTTTATCTTTAATTAATATATCATTGGGCCATTTTAAACTTGCCTTGAGTTTGGTAAAAGAATTTATTCCCTCTACAATAGAAACGCCTGCTATGAGTGGAATTAACCCCAGTTTCTCCATTTTTATGGATGGCTTTAACAATAGTGAAAATGTAAGAGATTTTCCTGGTTCTGAAAGCCAAGTATTGCCTCGACGGCCTTTCCCCTGTTTTTGATTATCTGTAATAACTACAAATCCTGGGGATACATCTTCTTCAACATACTCCCATACATCTTCATTGGTTGAATTGGTAAATGAGAAAAATTCCATTTCACGGCCGATGTATGAGGTAGATAGGTTCCCTTGAATGAGGTTTATAAATAACAAGGCTATTGATGTTCGCCAAAAACTTGACGCAATGTATTTGAAATTTCTCCCAATGTAGCATAGGCTTTTACTGCAGAAACTATATGTGGCATCACATTATCACCATTTGTTGCTGCTTCTTTTAATTGTATTAGGCAATTTTCTACCACTTCATTATTGCGATTTGTTTTTGTATCCTTAAGCCGTTTTAATTGGTTTTGCACTGCTTTTGGGTCTATCTCTTGTAAATTATTGGGTTCCAATTCATCGGTTAAAAATTTATTTACTCCCACCACAATATTATCACCAGCATCCATTCCCTTTTGATATTCATAGGCACTATTGGCAATTTCATTCTGTTGAAATTCTTGTTCTATTGCAACTACCGCACCACCCAATTCATCGATTTTATCAATAAGTTCAAATGCAGATTTCTCTAATTCATCTGTGAGAGATTCAACATAATAGGATCCTGCAAGGGGGTCAACAGTATCAGGGATTCCAGACTCAAAGCCTATAATTTGTTGTGTACGTAATGCCAGTCTAGCTGACGCTTCTGTTGGCAGCGAAAGTGCTTCATCTCGGCCATTAGTATGAAGTGATTGTGTACCGCCCAATACGGCAGCTGTTGCTTGTAATGTTGTACGAACTACGTTATTATCGATTTGTTGAGCAGTAAGAGTTGATCCGGCTGTTTGGGTATGAAATCTACACATCATGGCTTTGGGTTCAGTGGCACCAAATCTATTCTTCATAATTTTAGCCCACATTCGTCGTGCTGCCCTAAATTTTGCCACTTCTTCAAAGAAATTATTATGACTATTAAAGAAAAAACTTAATCTTTTTCCAAACTTATTTACATCCAACCCAGAATCAATAGCTGCTTGAACATACGCAATTCCATTTGCCAATGTGAATGCCAATTCCTGCGATGCAGTAGATCCCGCTTCACGAATATGGTAGCCAGAAATAGAAATTGAATTCCAGTTGGGAAGATGTATACCACAATAATCAAATATATCCGTAATAATTTTCATACTGGGCCTTGGAGGGAAAATATATGTTCCTCGAGCAATATATTCTTTTAATATGTCATTTTGTATGGTGCCACGTAGTTTGGATATATCCATATTTTGCTTGTCAGCAACGGCAACTAAAAAGGCTAATAAAATTGAGGCAGTAGAATTTATAGTCATGGAAACAGAAACTTTATCCAATGGAATGCCATTCATTAATACTTCCATATCAGCTAGAGATGAAATGGGTACACCCACTTTACCAACTTCACCTTCAGATAAGGGATGATCTGAATCATACCCTGTTTGAGTAGGCAGATCAAAGGCAACAGACAAGCCCATAACTCCCTGATTGAGTAAATAGTGGTAACGTTTATTGCTCTCTTCGGCAGATGCGAATCCTGCATATTGTCGCATTGTCCAAAGTCGTCCTGAATACATATTGGAATAAACCCCATGTGTAAAAGGGAATTCTCCGGGTTGTTCTCCACTACGGGGTCCAAAGAAGTTCTTTTTCTCGTTATCACTCACTATATTCCACGTTCCTTTTTAACTTGTTGATAGGCATCATTTAGTGTTTTAAATTTTTCTTCGGCCATTTTTTGAAAATCATCCCCCAAATGTTGCACTTTATCTGGATGGTATTTTACAGCCATTCTACGATATGCTTTTTTAATTTCATCATCTGTGGCAGAGGGTGACACTTCCAAAATTTTATATGCAGCATCCGTACTTTTGAAGAACATGGCCTGTATAGAATCTAAATCTTTTTGGCTAATACCTAAGTAACGAGAAATTGTTGAAATTACTCTAACTTCTTCAGCATGAACATGGCCATCTGCTTGGGATAATCCAAATAAAATATGAATTAACTGTAATCGAGTAGCATGATCCATATTGGATTTTATTTGAGTACATACTTGAAGAACTGAGTAATCCTGTTTGAGAATTTCTTTAAATAATTTCATACGTTCTTGAGCATAAGTCGAGCCAAATTGATTTATGAAAAATTGCTTTACATAGTTTAACTCTGATTTTTTCTGAACTCCATCAGCTTTCATCACTGATGCAAACAAGATTAAGAGTGATACTCCAAAATCACCAGGATGTGTAGTATCATTTTGAAACGCTCGTTTATATTTAGTGCTATCTCCATCAGCCATAGAAGCGAAGGAATAAGCCAAAATGGCACCAATGGGACCACCAAATGCCCATCCAATACCACCCCATAAAAATTTACTCCATCCACCCATTAGCTTTGTATCTCCAAAATTAATGTGCCTTTTTCTACAGCCACTCCTGTGGTTTGATGAATTTCACTGATAGTTCCAGAGATGGGAGCCTTAATTTCATTTTCCATTTTCATTGCTTCTAATATATAAATTTTATCCCCTTTTTCTATCTTATCTCCTTTGGATACAAAAAAATGTGTTATGAGCCCTGGAATTTGAGAATATACTTCACCTAGTTCATTAGAATCATCACTGGCCATACCAAACTCTTCCAATAAAAGGGCTTGTTCATCTTTTACCATTACAATATTTGTATGTTGGTCTATGGTTACTTCATATCCTTGAGGATGTGAATCAAGACAAAGATAATGAGATTTACCGTCTAAAATTAATGAATAAGAGTTTGATGTTAACGGTTTACAATCGATGGACACAGTTGTATCTTCAGATTCAATTTGTATTTCTCCATCACTTAATACATTTAATTCTATGGAAAAGTCATCAATTAAAGC
Organism: uncultured bacterium; assembly: GCA_964419445.1. Classification (GTDB taxonomy): domain Bacteria; phylum Fidelibacterota; class Marinisomatia; order SCGC-AAA003-L08; family D37C17; genus JABHHG01. Next base: position 7,002 of record CAYQPE010000013.1, on the reverse strand, counting down.
TTTAAACTTCAACGAAGTGAACTCCTTTTGCCAGCAGTTTTCCATGAGGATAAATTAGATTTTTTATCTTTCCACCTTGGCTTTTCATGCTGTTTAGTTTCATGAATAACCGCTGCAATGCTGGCAGAAAGCATGCGATGGTTTTTATGAATTTTTAATTTTTCAATAAGCACATCACTAATTTCATTTAAAGTATGCGTACAATAATTCCCATTACCAAATTTCTCATGTTTTATAATCATTAAACAAATGGGGATACTGGTTTCAATTCCTGCAATATGAAACTCTTTCAGTGAACGAATCATTCGATTTAATGCTATACTTCTATTTGGACCCCACGTAATAAGTTTTCCTAATAACGGATCATAATAAGGTGTAATTTCTTGTAAAATTCTCACACCATCATCAAAGCGTACGCCTAACCCTTGTGGGATGACTAAGTCTTTAATCGTCCCTGTTGACGGTGAAAAATTATTTAATCCATCTTCTGCATAAATTCTACATTCAATGGCATGTCCATTATTTTTAACATCTTCTTGAGAGAATGATAATTCCTCTCCATTTGCCACTAAAATTTGCTCTCTAACCAAATCAATGCCTGTAACCATTTCTGTAACTGGGTGTTCGACTTGAAGCCGTGTATTCATTTCTAAGAAATAGAAATTTTGATGCTTATCCACCAAAAATTCAACAGTGCCTGCACCTGAATAATTACACTCTTTTGTAATGTTTATTGCAGTTTCAGAAATTTGTTTTCGTAATTCTTTACTTATAAATGGAGATGGAGACTCTTCAATTATTTTTTGATATCTACGTTGAATAGAGCATTCGCGCTCACCTAAACTAATTACATTTCCAAAGTTATCTGCAAATACTTGAATTTCTATATGGTGAGGTTCTTCAAGGAATTTCTCGATATATACTCGATTATCTGAAAAGGCTTTTTCTGCTTCAGATTGGGCACGTTCAATGGCATCGTCAAACTCCCCTTCGTTGAGAACAATTCTCATACCTTTTCCACCGCCACCGCCCGCTGCTTTTATAAGTACTGGAAAGCCAATCTCTTTGGCAATAGATAATGCTTCACCAATATCATTGATGGGTTCAGTAGTACCGGGTATTATTGGAGCATTTACAGATTTTGCTAATTCACGAGCGGCCATTTTATCACCCATGGTAGTTATCGCTTCTGTAGAGGGTCCAATCCAAGTTACACTCATATTTTTTACGGCTTCAGCAAAATCACAATTTTCTGATAGAAATCCGTAACCAGGGTGAACTGCATCTACATTTTTCTCTTTGATAATGGATAAGATTTTATCCGTATTTAGATATGATTCAGAAGATGGTGCAAGTCCTACACAATAGGCTTCGGTAGCTTTCAATACATGAGGAGAGAGTCGATCAACATCAGAGTAAATTGCAACGGTATCAATACCCAACTCTTCGCATGCACGTATTATACGAACAGCAATTTCACCCCTGTTAGCAATTAAAATCTTTTTAAACATAAGGTTAGAAAATTACATTAAATTATTTAACTTTTTAAATTGGAACCTTTTATATATTAAGTTAACTGTTAATTCATTATAATATTTTCTGTAAAAATATTTATATTAAAAAATTTAAAGGATAATAGTATGAAACTAATAAATCAATTAATCATAGTCTTTTGTATATGTACATTTTTAAATGCAAAACAAAAGTTTACATTATCTGATGGTTCGGTTATTCAGGGAGAAATAGCTTCAGAGACTGAAACAGAATTTATTGTTAAAACTCAGTTTGGTGAAATTACAATATTAAAGAGTAATATCTTAACCAAATTATATAAGGTAGAATTAAATTCAGGGGATTCTATAATTGGAGAAAAAATATTTGAGGATGACGGTTTAATTAAACTTAAAACAAGTTATGGTGAAATTGAATTGTATAAGTCAGATATAAAATCAATTAGTGAAAAAGGGGAAGCTCAAGAAGAGGTTCAAAAACAGCTATATAATCCTCAAAGACCTTTTGGATTGGCAGGCCTATTATTCAGTGGCAAAACATTTGATAAAAATTCTGATTTTTCACTAGGTGAGGAACAGCTTATTGATTTGTTTTTTGATCCTACTGCATATACCCTTAAACAGGGTACATTATATCTTAGTGGTTTATCTTTTGGATTTGGACTAACTGATAAATTGCAAATTAGCTCTAAGTGGAGTGGTTTTTTTTACAGAAATTTTAATATACGTCCTAAATTTAAAATATTAGATGTTGGTAACTGGGAGAGACAAAAGTCTTTATCGGTAGGTGCACATCTTCATACAAATTGGATGTCAAATAAATATGTATGGAAAACAGGTACTGTTGATGTTAGTGATGAAAAAAAATGGTGGGGAGGATTTTATCATTATGATGATGAACCTGAATATGAGTATGTACAGGGAAATAATGGTGATGAGTGGGATAATGATAGAATAGAAAGAATTGATAATGATATTCATAATGGAGATGAGACACGACTTATGCTAGAATTATTTACTGCATATACATATTCTAAAGCTAAAGAAGGATTAAAAGGTAGAGTTTCTCATACCATTGGTGCAAATATTCAATTTCCTGATGAATGGGATACTTTTTATCGTATTTATTATGGTATAGATGTAGATGTAAATAGAAAACTTAAAATGATTGGTGAGGTTTTTTATGATCCATTTTATTCATCAGATTGGGATGATGGTTATCATAATGATTTTGAGTTATCTGATTTAACTAAGTCTAAAGTAAATCAAGATTTTCTCAATACTATCCATTTTGATTTTGGTTTTATGTATGCATTAAATGAATCATTTAGATTTGGGATACATTTCCAACCCTATATTTTTGCTTTCTACTGGAAATTCTAATTTGAAAAAGAATCTTTTTTTAATTGCAATTTTTTCACTCTCATGTGATCCATTTGTAACTCAATTTGAAGATGTAGAAGATGCAGTTCATTATACTGCATCTTCTATAACTGGGGCAGAAAACTCCCCTGCTGAATTAAAAATTATGACATGGAATATTCGTTTTGGTGCCGGACGCATGCCGTGGTTTGGTGATTCATGCGGAGAAAATGTAATAATTCAATCTTCAGTGGTTGTTGATACACTCTCAAAAATTGCAAACTTTATTAATGATCAAAATCCAGATGTTTTGCTTCTTCAAGAAGTGGATGTGTCTTCAAAGCGTACAGGGTATATAGACCAAGTGCAGTGGCTATTGGATAATACAGACTTCAATTATGGCGTATATGCATCTATGTGGCAAGCAGATTTCATTCCTAGTGATGGCCTTGGTAAAGTAGACGCAGGAAATGCTATATTATCAAAATGGCCAATAAAAAATGCTGAGAGGATTCAATTACCATTACGAGGCGATCAAGATGATCTTGAACAATATTTTTATCTGCGGAGAAATATATTAAAATCTTCAGTCCTAATAAACGACGGTCTAGAAATCGAAGCCCTTTGTACTCACACCACTGCATTTGCTACTGATGATACTAAGAAAAAACATTTAGAAAAATTCCATGAAACATTAAGCAATATTGGAGATGATAAAATATTTGTTGCTGGTGGAGATTTGAATGCCCTTACCTCTTCATATGAAGGTGATGAGAGGAATTTCTGTGATGTAGATAGATGTGCTGAAGATGTTTGCGATGATGATTATATAAATAATGAAATATATCAGGGGAGTTATTTTAATCATTTAGAGGGTGAGGAAGATTTTTTAACACCGCTCTATGAAGATTTTAATGCTGCGGTTCCTCTCATAGACACAAACTCATCTGAACATTTTACCCATAGCACATGGATAACTTCAGAAGATTTTTCAGATGATGATGGACCTTATAATAGAAAATTAGATTATATTTTTTCATCACATTTACTTGAAAATACAGTTACTCATGATAAATTCAATTTATCGGATCATGCTCCCATTACAACTATTTTGGATGTAGATAATGATTAAATTTAAAATTATAATATTGGGGGTTCTCTGTACCTGGGGATTTTCATCTTCTGAAAGTTCAGAAATACTATCTTCAAATAAATTTGAAGTTGGTGTTTTTCAACCTCTACGTTGGGGATTTTCTAATAATATGGAGCTTTCAACACATCCCATTTTATTTTTTACTATGCCCAATGCTAGTGTAAAAATTAAACATAAAAATTGGGGAATATCATCGCGGCATCGATTTATTTACCCCACACCCTTAATGAGAATATTTCAAAAACCGGGGATGTTTGGTTTAATTACCCCTGAGGCAGATGTGGGCAAAGTACCCCATATTTTTGCAATTCAAAATGAAATCTTTAGATCAATATTATTACATAGTACCT
>CAYQPE010000013.1:0-2526 GCA_964419445.1 uncultured bacterium | reverse complement strand
CATATTTTTGCAATTCAAAATGAAATCTTTAGATCAATATTATTACATAGTACCTTGTTAACTTTTAAAGGTGGTTTTACCTTTGCGCTTGTTTCTGAAAAATTAGATGAGAGACTCTCAGTAGATTTACCGCTCATCTATCCTGCAATGGGTGAGTTTTTTAATGGGTACAAATTTAATGGTGGAGCCGATATTCGAACTCAAATTACAAACTCTCTATCACTCCTCATAGATGGTGATGTAATTAAAATTCCCGATGAAGAATTATTTTATGAAAGTAAATTTATAGGTGAATATAGTATTAATGAATCGTGGAAAATTTTAGCTGGGGCAAAACTCACACATGGCAAATACCCCTATGGAAATCAAACTAGACTTTTCCCACTTTTTGATGTTTCATACAGTTGGAAAAAATAATTATTTTCTGCGGTAAAATAGTAATTCATACAACATCACCATTACCGTAAAGTAAAATACTAAATACATTAACGTTCCCGAAACAATGGTGACGTATGCAAATGTTGGTGAAAAAAATCTAATTCCCCATATAGATCCAAATGTTAGAATGGTAGAGATAAGGGGCTCAACCATCAGAAAAAGTTTCCACTTCCCTGAAATTATGGAATTAAAATAAAACATAAAGCCAATTAAACCAAAAATCATGGAAAATGAGATAATATGATTATGTGTGGTCATAAGCATATCTGATACTGGTTTGGGATAATGTTCTGGAATACCAATTTCATCAGTGGATTCAGAACCAGCATATTGGTGTACTGTTCCCTCAGTGGAAATATTTGTAGTCTTTTGAACATATATTAATCCAACGGTAACGCCTATGGTCATCACACATAAAAATGTGGCGAGAAATTTTCTTAAATTTGAATCTAATTGATGTAACTTCATTTTTGTTCGTTTAAAATGTATGGTAGCAGTAACCCTAATTTATGAACCCCTTTTGTAACTGAGTGAATAGAAATTGTTGCCCCACTAATACCATCAATATTTTTGCCTACAGTAAATTTAGTATTAAAAAATAATCCCTTAAATTGTGATGTCCACGATGGTGATGAAATTTCGCCACCATAGGGCTCTCTATATTTTAATATTTGGACGTGAATAATTTCCCCTTTTTCAGAAAAAATAACGAGGAATGTAATGGGCATTGATTTCCCAATTGTATTATCAACAAAGGCAAAATATTGAGATGTATCAGATTTAGAAATTGTCCAAAGATTTAACTCATCTCTGAAGAATTTTTGCTTTGCTTCCAATTGAATTACATTTTTTATTTCAGTTGGAAGTTCATATTTCATATGTTGAAAATGAATGGAATCGCCTAATTGATGATAAAAGATTTCCTCTACTTCATCACCAATTCCACCACATAAAATAGATGAAATTATGAACAAAAATGGTAGGATATATCTAATCAATTTATTTTTCATAAAACAAATTCAGGGCCCCATATGGAGACCCTGAATAGATACTCTAGGAGAGTACGAACTAACAACTCTTTTAGAAATTGTATCCAATTCCCAAATTTATTTCGGTAGTAGGATTAGCATCACCTACTTTTATAGTACCATAGTCAGCTTTAAATGCAACATTACCAATTGGCCACCAAGTTAATCCAAAGCGTGTAATTGCCTTACCATCAGCCTCAGTATCAGTAGCAACACTGGAAGTTCTGAACCATGGAATTAATTTTTCACAATTTACCATGCCACCAATATTGTATCCTAAATCAAGGTAATACCCGCTTGATGTCCAGTCCTCAGCACCTTCAATTTTACTTGCATCAAATGAGTTTTGACCAAATTCAAACACTGCAAAAACATTGTTAGCATCATATTTAGCATGAGTTTCAAACATTGTTACACCAAGTGTTGACTCTGGGTCGTTATCTATTGGTGCATTATTCATGGTAAATGAACCACCAATACGCAATCCAGAAATGCCAGTATAGGATGCACTAATGTTTTTCGTCCAATCGTAGGCAGTAGTTTCATATCCTTTACCACGTCCGCCTCTTATGTCCCCCTTCTTAAAATTACCTTCATCATCAAGGAGAATACCTTCACCTTCTAAATCTTCAATTAACGCAACTCTCCAATTGAAATCATTAAACTTACCATAGAATGCAAAACCATTACTGAACCACGTAGTCGGAATAATGTATTTTGAGTATGTAGGTCGTTCTACAGATAAGAATAAGGGTGGCTCATGATATTCATTAATAAGGCCAGCTGTAGGTAGAATTACACCCCCTTGGAAACCCCAGTTTCCAGCATGATAGTTTACAAATGCCTGTTCAAGTTCAAGCTCACCATGATCATCTTTTACGAAATTATGTTCAAGTTCAAGCTCAGATTTAAAAGACCAATTTTCGGTCCAGTTATAACCATAATAGATGATAAATCTATGGAAATCTAATTTATTTTCAGTTTGTTTACCTTCAGAGTCATAAACATTATTCCAGTGGAGTTCACCATATCCACCTATTGAATAACCTGGAGTAAAAAA
>CAYQPE010000012.1:0-30429 GCA_964419445.1 uncultured bacterium | reverse complement strand
TATTGCAATGAATGTGAATTACCATTGAGCATAAATTGCAGATTATATTGTAATAATTGTGTAAAAGAGAATATTGTACCCACTGAAATTGGTAATTGGCAATCTGAATTAACCCATGGTGAAAATATAGATGAGGCCTATTCATTGTATTGGTATGATGACGTGGTTCATGAATGTATCCATTCACTAAAATATTCAAATTCTAAAATGGCCATAAAAAATATAATACATAGGGCGACCATCCCCATTATAAAAGCAGATATTATAATACCAATCCCTTTATATCATGCAAAACAGCGAGAGCGTGGATATAATCAAGCTGAAATAATTGCCCAATTAATTTCAGAAACACTAAAAATTCCTGTAAAAAATGCTCTACTCAATCGAATTGCATGGACAGATTCACAAACAACATTGAATAATACACAACGAAAAGAAAATATGAAGAATAAATTTTCATGTTCTCAAGATGTTCAGGGTAATATATTATTAGTTGATGATGTACTCACCACAGGAGCAACTGCAAATAGTTGTGCCCAAACCCTAAAGAATAATGGTGCTCATAGAGTAGGAGTCATAACACTGGCTACGCCTAGAGTTGTTTAAATGTAATACAAAATGGAGAGGATTTATACAGGGATCTGTTGACGTAAAATTATTGAAATTAAAAACTCTCAATAAGGTTATGTGCATGTACACTATAATGTGTAAATTTACAGGCTACATTCAAGAGCAATATTCATGCAAAAACTTTCAGATTTAAAACTACAAGGTAAGCGCGTACTCATTCGTGTGGATTACAATGTCCCCATGTATGATGGGCAAGTACAGAATGATTTCCGTGTTCGAGCCAGTTTACCCACAATTAAACATTGTTTAGACAATGGTGCATCCGTTGTGTTGATGTCGCATTTGGGACGCCCCAAAGGTGAAATTAATAAAGATATGTCACTGGACCCCGTTGCCTTTGATGTTGAAGATTTATTGGATATTGATGTTCATTTTTCTAACGATTGTATTTCACCCGAATCAATAAAGCTATCTCAATCCCTCAAACCAGGTGAAATTCACTTATTAGAAAATTTACGATTTCATGCGGCAGAAACAGAGAATGAGGATACATTTTCTCTTCTTTTAGCCCAGCATGGTGATGTATATGTAAATGATGCCTTTGGCACGGCACATCGTGCGCATGCATCAAATGTGGGTGTGGTAAATCATATACCCGTTGCTGTTCCAGGCTTTTTGATGGAAAAAGAATGGCAATATTTATCAGAAAAATTAGAAAATCCCGAACAGCCCTATGCGGTAATTTTAGGTGGCGCAAAAGTCGCAGGCAAAATTGAATTAATTCACCAATTCATGGAAAAGGCCAATGATATCCTCATAGGTGGTGCCATGGCGTTTACATTTTTAAAAGCGCAAGGGTTAAATGTTGGTGGCTCTTTAGTTGATGAAGCAAATTTAAGTGTTGCCACAGAAATTTTACGTACAGCTAAAGAAAAGAATATTAATATTCACTTACCGGTAGATGTGGTATGTTCCACTGAAATGAGTGATGAATCACCATGGAGAGTGGCATATTTAGATGAGCTCAAAGATAATGAAATGGGCTTTGATATTGGACCCGAGACCTGTATGAATTATGAGATGATTCTCAGTGGTGCCAATACCATCGTGTGGAATGGTCCATTGGGAGTAACAGAAATTCCTGCATTTTCCACAGGAACGCAAGCCATTGCATCAGCAGTTCAACGACTTACTGATGAAGAGGTAATCACTATTATTGGTGGTGGAGATACTGCAGCGGCCATTGAAAGTATGGGTTTTAAAGATGGTTATTCCCATGTATCAACTGGGGGTGGCGCATCATTAGAAATTTTGAGCGGGAAAAAACTTCCTGCATTTGAGGCACTTAATGGCAAATAAGTATTGTGTCGCCAATTGGAAGATGAATTTTACTGCGGCTGAAGGGTCTGAATTTATTCATGCACTGAATATTAAAGATTTGAACAATACGCAAACACAAATTATTTTATGCCCCGCTTTTACATCGCTTTTTTCAATGGTTTCTGAGGCAAAAGATGGGTCTATTGCTGTAGGTGCTCAAAATATGTATCATGAAGATTCTGGTGCATATTCAGGTGAAATCTCTGCATCTATGTTAAATGAAACCAATATAGAATATGTAATATTAGGGCATTCAGAGCGTCGCCATATTTTTGGTGAAACTGATGAAATGATAAACTTGAAAATGCATCAAGCATTAAATAACAAGATTATTCCTATTTTGTGTATTGGAGAAACTATTGAAGAGCGGGAGAGTAATGATACATTTTCCGTGTTAGAGTCCCAATTAAAAAAGGGATTAAATAATATTGACGGTGAGTGTTTAATTGCCTATGAACCTGTGTGGGCAATTGGAACCGGATTATCAGCAACTGCTCACATCGTAAATGAAACCCATGGGCAAATTAGAAGTATTTTGTCAACAATGGGTTGGAACAATGATAAATGTCCGTTGTTGTATGGTGGAAGTGTTTCACCAGATAATGCTAAGGAATTGTCTGCCATTGAAAATGTTGATGGTTTTTTAATTGGTGGTGCATCATTAGATGTAGAAAAATTTTATAAAATTTATTTGGAGTTATAAGGAGTAAACATGTTTTACGGAGTTATGGTTTTTATTTTTGTAGTGGTATGTCTGTTATTAATGGGCATTATCCTCATGCAATCAAGCCAAACCGGTGGTATGGGAACGGCCATGGGTGGTAATGCAATGAATGCAGCATTTGGTGGTCAAGGTGCAGATAAATTGTTGGTTCGTGTTACCAGTGGATTAGCATTTACATTTATGATTTTAGCGGTGGTTATTGGATTTATGGGACACCCTGAGTCAAAAGTGATTTCTGCTGATAACCCAACCCTTATCCGAAATAAGGGTGCTGCAGATGCCACTTTAACTATTCCTGCAGATGTATCTTCCCCTGCGGAAGTACCGCCTGCTGAAAATACAGATTCAGAATAATAAAAACTGCTGAAGTGGTGGAACTGGTAGACACGCTGTCTTGAGGGGGCAGTGAGGGTATCCTTGTGCGGGTTCAAATCCCGCCTTCAGCACAATAAATTGGATTAGACATGAAAAAACAACTACTCATTTCTATATTATGTACTACCATTTTTGCATCAGCATTTGAAGATGCAAAAGTAGCATTTGAAAATAAATCGTATGATAAAGCATTAGAAATCCTACAAGGTGAAATCGATGCAAAAACTGCAAATGCAAAAGCCTATGAATTAGCATCACAATCAGCATTGCGGTTAGATGAATTAGATAAAGCTAATGAATTTATCTTAAAAGCCATTGATGGTGATCCTGGAAATAAAGAATATCGTGTATTTCAAAAAGAGCTAGAAAGTTTAAAGAATGCGTTAACCGATGCAAAAAAGACAGTGGATAGTGGATATCTTGAAGAAGCGTTGGGCGAATATAATAAAATATTAGAAAGCCACCCAGAAAATGCCATGGTTTACTACTCAAAGGGGTTAGTGTATAAAAAACTAGATCAATTTGATGATGCCGTTTTCAATTATAAAAAAGCGATTAACTTTAATCCCATAGAGGAAAAATATTCAAAAGCAATTCTTGTAGTGGCACAAACCATGGCAAAACAAGGTGATGAAGAATTCAGACGTAGAGAATATGATACCGCATTGAGCCATTATCAAAATGCAGTAAATTATTTGCCCACATTTACTGACGGTTTATTTAGAATGGCAAAAACCTATTATAGTCTAAAAGATTTTGAAAATGCCCAAACATGGAGTCTTAAAACCATTGAATCTGATGGTGAGCATGTACAAGCCATTAAAATGTTGGGGGATACCTATAAGAGAAGTGGAAATACAACACAAGCCATTGAATCATACAAAAAGGCCGTTAGTATAAACTCAAATTATGATCGTGCATATTATTCATTGGGAGTGGCATACAAAGATAACCAGCAATTTGATTTGGCCATTGATGTATTAAATAAAGCATTACTAATTACGCCATCCTATACAAAAGCGTATGAAACATTGGGTGTAGTATATCAAGAAAAAAATGATTTAGAAAATGCTATTGCTAATTATCAGCGTGCCATTGATACTGATCGTAAAGCGTACAAAATTTATTATCGACTATCCTCAGTTTATAATATAATGGAAAATTTTGAAAAGGCACGGGATGCTGCAAAAGAATGTCTCAGAATTAAACGTAATTATGCTGCAGCCATGTGTGAACTTGGGATTGCTGAAATGAATATGTGTAATAAAGTGGCAGCAGAAGATGCATTTACTAAAGCTAAAAAAGATAGAAATTATAGGAAGTTTGCTGGGGATTATTTAAAAAACCTCAATTATTACACCAAAGATTGTAAATAATAAAAAATTAATTTTTAAGTGGAAAAGGGCAAAGTAATTTGCCCTTTTTTATTTTATTTTTAATGCATGATTAAAGCTGTCATTTTCGACTTAGATAATACCTTATTAGATTTTATGAAAATGAAATCATGGGCCATTGATTCTGCTATTCAAGGGATGATTGAAGCGGGGCTTAATGTTGACCCCAGTGAGGCTCGCGAAGAAATTTTTAAAATTTATGATAATAAGGGATATGAATACCAAGCGGTGTTTGATGATTTTATTTTAACACATGTGGGTAAATTAAATTATAAAATCCTTGCTTCAGGTATTGTGGCATATAAAAAAGCCAAAGAGGCATCACTCATATTATATCCTTATGTGAGCCAAACATTAATTACTTTATCCAAAATGGGATTAAAATTAGGTGTTGTGTCAGATGCACCTAGTCGTGAAGCATGGGTAAGACTATGTTCAGTGAATTTGCATCACATTTTTGATTCGGTGGTAACCTTTCATGACACTGGAATGCATAAACCTTCACCAGAACCATTTAAAGAAATTGTACAACGCTTACAAGTTTTACCTGAAGAGTGTATTATGGTTGGTGACTGGCCAGAACGGGATGTGGTTGGTGCAAGTAAAGTGGGTATGAAAACTGCATTTGCCAAATATGGCGATACTTTTGGAACGGTTCACTCTGGTGCAGATTACGACTTAGAGAACGTAAATGAACTCATTAACATCATTAAAGAAGAAAATGTAGCATGACATTTATAGGTACGGATATTGTAGAAGTATCAAGAATTAGAAAAATGTTAGATGAAAAAGGTGACCGTTTTTTATCTCATGTATATCATCAAGATGAAGTAGAATATTGCTCTACACGAGTAAATCCAGCATTACACTATGCAGGTAGATTTAGTGCCAAAGAAGCCATAAAAAAAGCGTTATTGTCTTCAGAATTATTTGATTATGTACTCTTAAAAGATATTATTGTGGGGAGAGAGATTTCTGGGGCACCCAGTGTAAGACTCTCTCAAGATATTCAGGACAAGGGTATAGTTCGGGTATCAATATCTCACACTGAAAATTATGCTACTGCCACTGCAATTTTTATATTAAAGTAATATGCAATTATCGTCTCCCCGAACATGGATTTTTATAATTTACCTTTGTTCAATTGTGTACATCTCTGCAACTCCATCATCAGATATGGGATATTTTGGTTTTTTATGGCGTTATGATAAATATGTACATTTTTTTGAATATTTGATTCTAGGATTTTTATTGGTTAATGCACTTATGGTGAATCCACTTTCTAAAAAGGATTGGCAGGGGATAATTACGTTTATCATCATATTTCCCATTATTGATGAATCCGTTCAGCATTTTACACCAGGAAGAATACCCGATGTTATGGATGGTATTGCAGATATAAGCGGTGGTTTAATTGGCTGTTTTTTAAGGAAAAAACTCAAGTGATCTCATCATTATATATTAAGAATTTAGCCATAATTGATGAATTGAATGTAGACTTTGACTCTGGTTTAAATATTATAACTGGAGAAACGGGATCGGGAAAATCAATTATTATGAGTGCATTATCATATATAAGGGGTGGACGGTTTAGTAAAGACCATATGAGATATGATACCAATAGAACCGTCTTGGAAGCTACTTTCAATCAAGGTGATGATGAATTTATTATTAGGCGTGTAATTTCAGCAAATGGACAATCTAAAATTTATTGCAATGATGAGCCAATTAATTTATCCACTTTATCTTCATTAACAGCAAATTATTTTGATTTACACGGTCAGCATGAACATCAAAAATTGTTAGATGTAAAATCTCATTTACATTATTTAGATGCGTACGCCCATCACCCCCAATTATTGGAAAACGTTCAAACTACATTTCAAAATTTAGAAAACAAAAAAAATGAATTGTCAGGCCTTAAACAACAACAGGCAGATTTAAATGAAAAGCGGGAATTGATTGAATTTCAATTGAAAGAATTAAGTGAGTTTGAAATTACGGTGGGGATGGATTCTGAATTAGATAAAGAGCATTTGTTATTAAATAATGCCTATGAAATTCAGAAACTTATTTATGATATAATGGAGGAATTATCTGTATCAGAAGGTTCTATTGAGTCTCAAATAGCCAATATTGACTCATCACTTCAACCATTTGCATCTTCACATGAAGCCTTAGAACGCATAACTAATCGTATTGAATCCCTAAAAATAGAAGCAGGGGATATCTCTGATGAATTAAATAGCTTAAAAGATTCATTTATTATTGATGAGGAAAGATTAGAAATTGTAAATCAACGATTATCCCATGTGGAAATGCTTAAACGTAAATATGGAGGTTCAATTGAATCCGTATTAGCATATAAAGAAGATATTGAATCCCAATTGTTAGAAGATGCCAGCATTTTTAAACAAATACCTAAGTTAGAAAATGAATGTGAAAATATTCAAATTCAACTGGATAAATATTGTAAAGCGCTATCGAATTCACGTAAAGCAGCGGCTCAGCGGCTTGAAAATGAAATTACAACGCATGTAATGGAAATGGACATGGAATCAGTTGAGTTCAGTATTAAGTTTAAAAATATTACCCCTTGTACTGAATATGGCTCAGATATATGTGAATTTTTCATAAAAACAAATATTGGTGAAGTATTAAAACCATTGGCAAAAATTGCATCTGGTGGAGAAATTTCACGTATTATGCTAGCCATTAAGTTAGCTTTACAAAACTCTGACACTGTAGATACACTTATCTTTGATGAGATTGATAGTGGAATTTCAGGTGCAACTGCTGAAAAAGTTGGTTTTAAAATAAATCAGTTGGGTAAATCACATCAGGTATTATGTATCTCTCATCTGTCTCAAATTGCTGGCATGGGGAATTCTCATTATAAAGTGAGCAAGCAAATATCTCAAGATAGGACTACGGTAAGTATATACAAGCTAAATAAAGATAAACGGATTAATGAAATTGCCAGTTTAATAAGCGGTAAAACCCTTACTGAAAGCAGTTTAAAACAAGCCGAACATTTAATTGAAAGAAATTATGGATAAAATTGTAATCAATGGAGGTAAACCTCTATATGGTGAAATAGAAATAAGTGGTGCCAAAAATGCTGTACTTCCTATTATGACAGCATCAATAATTGAACCGGGGAAATACGTTTTAAATAATGTGCCCAATTTACGTGATACGCGTACCATGGGTAGGCTAATTGAAATGATTGGTGGTAGTGTACAATTTTATGATAATTGTATGAAAATTGATACAAATAATTGTGACAAACCCGTTGCACCATACGAATTAGTAAAAACGATGAGGGCATCATTTTATGTTTTAGGCCCATTTATGAGTAGGTATAATTATGCAGAGGTGTCACTACCTGGAGGATGCGCATGGGGTCCACGTCCTGTTGACTTTCATTTAAAAGCATTGGAAGCAATGGGAGCAACTATAGACCTGGAAAGTGGTAATCTTATCTCTAAAGGTAAATTGAAAGGCGCTGATATTAATTTTGAAAAAGTTAGTGTGGGTGCCACCGGTAATACGCTGATGGCTGCAGTGAAAGCAGAAGGAACCACCAATATTTACAATGCATCCTATGAGCCTGAAATTACAGATTTAATTGAATTCCTTGAAAAAATGGGTGCTAAAATTGATGGGAAAGATTCTAATACACTTTCAATTCATGGAAAAAATGAGTTAAATGGAGATTTTGAATATGATATAATTCCAGATAGAATTGAAGCTGGAACATATCTAATAGCTGTCGCTCTTGCAGGTGGTGAAGTAACCCTTAAAAATGTAAATCCAAAACATTTAGGTATAGTTATTTCAAAGTTAAAGGAAGTAGGTATTGAAATTACAATTGATGGGATGTGTATCACCGTAAAATCAAATAAGAAAATTCACCCTGTAGATATGACAACTGCTGTATATCCTGGATTTCCAACCGATTTGCAAGCACAGTGGATGGTACTTATGAGTAATGCTGATGGTGATTCGACTATAATTGATGAAATTTATCATGATCGCTTCACTCATATTGCCGAATTGGGACGATTTGGCGCAAAAATTCAGTTAAATAATAATGTAGCATCAGTATCAGGAGTGACAGATTTAAAGGGTGCGCCAGTTATGTCAACAGACATTCGTGCCAGTGCATCATTAATTTTAGGTGCATTGGCAGCATCAGGCACTAGTGAAATTTCTAGAGTTTACCATATTGATAGGGGATATGAGAATATAGAGAAAAAATTACAAAATGTGGGTGCAGACATTACGCGAGTCTCTGGTTAATTATATGAAATATTTTGTTACATAATTAATTTCTTTAATGTTTGCATTCATTGAATATTTTTTTATAACTTTAGTACAGAAAAACAAAGGAGCATTGGAAATGAAAAGAACATCAATTTTGTTAACCGTGGCTTTGGGTGCAACCCTGGCGTTTGGTGGTCAAGTAGCGTTAGAGAAGGATTTAAATTCTTCTGCTTTAAAATTGTCCTTAGCCAATTCTACTTCAAATCATGAAGTAAAAGGCTTACAGTTTAATCTGAATTACAATTCAGATGAAGTTAAATTTGAAGACGCATCATCATTATTAGATGGATTTACTTTTGAGTATAATTCTGATAATAACGGTATTGTTAAAGGGATAATTTTTAGCATGGATGGAAAATCTTTAAATCCTGAAGAATTATCTAATGTTATTGAATTCAATTTTACCCCTGTGGATGGATTTGCGGGTAAAAGTGACATTCATTTAAATAATGTTGTTGTTGCAGGAAAGCATGGTGAAAACATAACAGCGGATTATACTTTCCCTGTTTCATCAGTTTCTTTTGAAAACACATTACCACTTTCAACCTCATTATCTAAAAACTATCCAAACCCATTTAACCCATCAACTACAATTCCTTATGAATTGAATGCAGATGGAATGGTTTCATTGGTTGTTTATGATCTTAATGGTGCAGAAGTAAGAACTATAATTTCTGAAAATGTTTCTGCAGGACCTTATCAAGCCGTTTGGAATGGTTTAAATAATGCTGGTCAACAAGTGGCTAGCGGTCGTTACATTGTTAAAATGAATGCACCTGGATTTTCTGATACAATTACAATGACATTATTAAAATAATTTTAATTCATATATTGTATGTTAAACCCCGCCTTTTTAGGCGGGGTTTTTTTATGCATATTTTCAAGTGAATACTTGCATATAATTATAAAACTAAATCAAATTACTCACATTGGTAATCTTCAATTGATGATAGTATATAAATGAGCCTTAATATAGTAATCATTGGTGCTGGTGAAGTTGGATATAATCTAACGAGAGCACTGAGTAAAGAAAACTACGATATAACAGTCATTGATATATCAAAAGAGAAGTGTAGCAGAGTTAAAAATAACTTTGATGCACGTGTTATTACAGGTGATGGTGCATCTCAACGAATTCTACAAAAAATTGAGATGAATGACATTGATTACCTTTTGGCACTCACACGAATTGATGAAGTCAACCTTGTTGCATCAAAAATTGCAAAAAAAATGGGTGCAAAAAAAATAATTTGTCGCTTGAGAAATACGGAATATTCCCACAAAGATGCAGTAATTACCCCTGAAGATTTTAATATAAATCATGTAGTATTTCCCGAAAAAGCTGCTCAAAAAGAAATTGAAAGTTTGATACGTCAATCCTCAGCTGTTGAAATTCAAGAATTTTTCAACGGAAAAGTAATGTTAGTCGGAATAAACTTAACAGATTCATCTCCTATTATTGGACGGACGGCAAAACAAGTTGAGTTATCAAATCCATTTATACCTCATAAATTGGCTGTAGTTATTCGTGATGATGAAAGCTTTATTCCTCACCAAGATTCAAAATATCATAAAGACGATTTTGTATATTTTATTGGTCGTGAAGAAGATATTCAAGACATACAGAGTATGGCAGGAAAACCTGCGATTAAAGTTCAAAATATTGCCATTTTAGGGGCGGGTAAAATTGGGCGTCTCTTAGCTAAATCGCTTCAATCTGACTATGATGTAAGAATTATAGAGCAAAATGAAAGCAAGGCCATAGAACATGGAAATAAATTAAATGATGCTCTAATGGTCATGGGTGATGGGTTAGACACAGATTTTCTGGAGTCTGAAAATATATCTGAAATGGATTGTTTTATTTCAGCCACTGAAAATGAACAAACCAATATTATGGCAAGTTTGTTAGTCAAACATTATGGAGTGAAGCAGGTGATACTGCATATAAATACTACTAACTATTTAAAGTCAGTACGACGTATTGGTGTAGATGCAGTTGTGAGTAAAAATACAGCAGCCGTAAATGAAGTCATAAAAATTATTAGAAGTGATCAGCAAGCCCACCCTGTATCTCGCTTTGAAGATATTGAGGTTGAATCTGTTGAATTAACCGTTCAAAATGATTGTAAATACCTACATAAAAAATATACATTGGATAAAATTCCTGAAAATGTATGTCTGAGTATGATAGTACGAGATGGAAAACCACGAATTCCAGATAGCCATATTGAAATCAAATCTGGGGATAAACTACTATTTTTCTCTAAACCTGACCATGTATCAAAAATTGAATCTTTATTCGATTAATCTTAAATGTTAAGACGACATATATTTAATATAATTGGCCTCAGTTGGATAGTTTTGGGAATCTCAATGTTACTCAGTGCAGGATGGAGCCTGTATTATGCTGAGAGTGATTTAATTCCTATATTAAAATCATGTGGTATTACTACCAGTCTTGGATTCATTCTTTTCATTGCTACTTATTCAAAAAAACCTAAGGAATTATCAACGCGAGATGGATTTGCAATTGTCACCTTGGGATGGGTTGCTATGGCAGGATTCTGTGCACTTCCTTTATTTCTCTCAACCAATTTATCTTATACCGATGCATTCTTTGAGGCAATTTCGGGATTAACTACTACAGGAGCAAGCATCCTTGGTGGGGTTAATACCATCGATATAGAATCCTTGCCACATGGCATACTATTTTGGAGAAGTTTCACCCATTTTATTGGGGGTATGGGGATTATCGTTTTTAGTTTAGCAATATTACCAATGTTGGGAATGGGCGGCGTTCAGCTATTTCGAGCAGAAGTTGCCGGTCCTGTTGCAGATAAGTTAACCCCACGTGTGAAGCAAACTGCAAAATTGCTATGGCTTATTTATGTTGGTTTTGTCTTAATAGAATCGATAGTTCTTAAAGTGTTTGGGATGACATGGTTTGATGCATTTTGTCATTCATTTGGAACGATGGCAACCGGTGGATTTTCTACAAAAAATGCAAGCGCTGGCGCTTTTAGTGGGAGTATCCAAATTGTTTTAATGATTTTTATGTTCTTAGCTGCAACTAATTTTTCTTTGCATTATTTATCTATTAATAAAAAAAGATTTGAGTATTTTAAAGACAGAGAATTCAAAGTTTATTTGGCACTTATTTTTGTTTTTTCAATTTTCTTTTTTATAAATACATCATCAATTTATCATTGGAGTTTAGACTCTGTACGCCACTCTATATTTACTTCTATCTCATTGTTAACAACTACCGGTTTTGGAACTGAAAATTTTGAAGCATGGCCATCATTATCAAAAATGTTAGTTTTTTTCTTATTATTTATTGGTGGATGTGCAGGTTCTACCACTGGTGGGATGAAAATTATTCGCTCTATCCTCATTTATAAATATTTAGTATCTGAAGTAAGAAAACTTTTACATCCTAAAGGAGTATTCCCTATTAAAATTGGTGGAGAGCTAATTTCTGATGATGTTGTAAAAAATACATTGGGGTTTTATCTCTTTTACATTTTTATTTTTGTATTTTGTTCAGTGGTATTCTCAATTACAGGCCTTGATGTGGAAACCTCATTAACTGCGGCTGCATCAGCCATTGGTAATATTGGACCAGGATTAGGTGCAATTGGACCATGGGAGAATTGGGCACATTTAACTGATTTTGCAAAGTGGGTAGCATCCTTTACCATGCTTTTAGGCAGATTAGAAATTTTCACAGTTGTTGTTTTATTTAGTCGAGGATTTTGGAAAAAATGAGTACAGTAAATATTAATATTGAAAATAAAATTGGGATAATTGAAGTTAATAGACCCAACCAATTAAATGCATTATCAAATGAAGTTTTAGATGATCTACAATTTGCATTTAAAAGTTTAATAGATGATAATGAGGTTGGCGCAATTATCTTTACTGGTGTGGGAGAAAAGGCATTTATTGCAGGTGCAGATATTAAAGAAATGTCGTCATTAAACGAACGTGAAGCAATTGAGTATGCAAGAAAAGGTCAATTATTAACTTCTTATATTGAAAATTCTCCTAAACCTGTTATTGCTGCAATAAATGGTTTTGCATTGGGCGGTGGGTGTGAATTTGCCATGGCCTGTCATATTAGATATGCATCATTAAATGCTAAACTTGGGCAACCAGAAGTTGGATTAGGTTTAATTGCTGGTTTTGGGGGAACTCAACGATTACCAAGACTTGTAGGTAAAGGTCAAGCCTTGGAAATTTTACTTAGTGGTAAAATGATTAATGTTGATGAGGCAAAGTCAATGGGATTGGTAAATTCAATTTACCCTTCAGATGAGTTAATTGATGCTTGTAAAAAATTGGCGAGTAAAATTTTAAATAATGCGCCAATTGCGCTTACAGAAACAATTCATTCTGTGAATAATGGATTGGACCATCCCATATCAAAAGGTTTAGAACAAGAGGCTGAAAGATTTGGTAAAATTTTCAATACGAAAGATCAAAAAGAGGGCACATTAGCATTTGTTGAAAAACGCAAAGCTCAGTTTACAGGAGAGTAATTTTAATTTCTTTAGAGTAATATTTATTATTCTGAAGAGAGTTGGTTCTTTCGTTTAGAGTATTTAAAAGCGTTTTTGTGTCTATTAGTTGGGTAAAATCTTTTGAAAACTGGATATTCTTAACGGATTTTTTTGACAAATAAAGTGCGCTTGTGTCTTTCCCCACTGCTTCATTTAGGATTGAACCTGTTAATTGAATAAATCCTTTAATTTCTATTCGATGTTTTTCATTTCCCTTTTTCCATATTTTTTCCCAACATATATGCGCTTTATTTATTTCTCTTTGATTAAACAAGTGGATGCCTTCAATAAATGTTTTATTAATGTCCATAATCCATTTCTTTAATCCATTTATTAATAATTTCTAACCCCTCTTCATGAACAAGTTTTCTACCAAGCTCGGGCATCATTATGCCAGGATCAGTAGAATTAATTCTAAATGATAGAATAGATTCATGAGGTTTGCCGGGAACAATGGTATATTTGAGGTTACCAGAGCCTCTTCCTGCTGCAATGGGTGGTTTGAGAATACCTAATGCTTTACTGTCCTTTTCCTCTATTTCTAAGTATAAACCCGTATTTTCAGCAGGAGCACCTAATCGATGGCAATGTGCGCAGTTTATATCAAGCCATGCACGAGCCCGTAAATTTAAATTTTCATGGGGGTCTCTATAATCGATGGCAGCAGAAAAATTATGGTGGATTTGTGTAGGTTCTAAAATTCCAATTTCTATCCAATAATCTATTTGATTTTTTGGATTTTCTAATTCTGTATAGATATAATTTAGATTTTTAATTGTTGGTCCAATGGGTTGAAAATTATTCTTATACACATGGCAGCCTTTACATTGATTCATATTAGGCACCACATACTCAGTAGAGATTTGTTTCCCATTGTAATGTTTCCAATTTGCAGAAAGTCGATCTCCAGCAATTTCTAATACGGCATCAGTTTGCTGTTCATTCCAAATGTAAGGTAAAGCTACCCAGTCATCAACAGTTTTTATAAGCAGTCTAGTTTCCATGATTCGTATATCATTATGGGGTTTATTGAAATCTTGGGGGTAATAAAAATTTTTAATAAGTACGGTGCCTTGAGGATAAATAAAATGTCCGTCATCTTTTAACTTTAATCTGGAGTTTTGTGGTACATAAATAAATCGCTTTTTAAAGGCATAATCAGTAAATAGTGGAGATGCTACATCATACGCAAAAACATTGGAAGAAGGTGTTTGATTTTTTAACGGTTTTGTAAAAAAATTATATTCAGATAAATTGGGTTTTGCATGCTTTAATGGCGATGTATGTACAATTGAGGTAAGAACGATGAATGTAATTAACTTAAATCTCATGGAATAGTGGTTATCTTTATGGGTTTTAATGAACAATTGAATTCGGTATCATCTGTTGAAAAACGTGTCAAAAATGGGGTATACCATTTTTCAAAATTATTACCAATATCTAGGTTTAAAAATGTTCCATTTACATTATTATTTACACACAATTGATGACCTGATAATACCTTTCCATCTTTATCTAAATATTGGGGATCAGGCATTCCATCATAAACAATATTGGGGATATCTCTCCAAAATTTTAAAAATAATAATTGACCAATTTCATGATCTAAATCAGGAATTTGCTTAGAACGCTTATACACATTATCATGAATATAAATTGATGATGTATAGGGATTATATAAAGAATCCGAGATTGGTTCTTCAGTAATAAAATAGCTTACAATGGCTGTTCCTACAGTTTTATTTTCAATAATTTGATTATCAAAAATTTCTACATTATTAGTGGCAAGAATCATAATTCCTGTCCCTGATGGCACTTTCCCTACTATATTCCCTTCTGGAGCAAAATTATCTAAATTATTATACTCAGAAATATTATTAAAAACTCGAATGTTTTCACCTTCTTTTTGTACCAAATCAGGTAAATCAAAAACCAATATGCCACCAGTATTATGATGTGCATGATTATTATAAACATCTGCTTGAATTGAATTTTCAATTTCAATTCCTGCAACATTATGATAGGCCTCTGAATTTCTCACAATTATATTTTTGGATTGCCCAACATATATGCCTGCATCAGATGCACCTACTGCCTTAGATTCTTCGATGATAACATTTTCGCATAAAACTGGATACAATCCATATGCACCATTTTTTTCATCAGGACCATTTGTCCATTCCGCTCGAACCCGTGTAAACGTAATTCCATTTACATCTTGGGTTTTTATAGCATCACCTTTTGAGTCTTCTACTGCAAAGTCAACTAATGAAATATTTTTACAATTGGTGATTTTTAATCCTTCAGCACCATCAGTTTGATTTTTAAATGAAAGAACTGATTTATTCATTCCATGCCCCATAACAACTACATTTTCTTTTCCCTCTATAGAAAGGCTACCACGAATAGGGTAGGTTCCTTCAGGTATTGAAATTGTATCACCTGCTTCTGCAAGAATGAATTGTGTTTGAATTTCTTTCTCGAAATTAGAAAATAGAAGAGAGGTTAATATGATAAAGATTATTTTTAGCATATAATTTCCTTAAATAAAATAGAATATCATGAGATGTTAATTTACTGATTCTTTTCGATAAATTGTGTAAATTTATCCGTTCTGAATAAAGTAAAATGAGCAATGAAATGTCAAAGCAAGATGAACTAAAAAATAAATTAACACCTGAAGAATATCAAGTAACGCAGCAATGTGGTACGGAACCTCCATTTTCAGGGAAATACTATAATCATTATGAAACGGGAAATTATTGCTGTATATGTTGTGATTCAGTATTGTTTCATTCAAGCAAGAAGTTTGATTCAGGTTCAGGGTGGCCAAGTTTTTCAGATGTTATATCGTCAGATTGTATAAACTACACCGAAGATAATAGCATGGGAATGAAAAGAATCGAGATAACTTGTGCTAGTTGTGATGCTCATTTAGGCCACGTTTTTCCTGATGGACCTACTGAAACGGGTCAACGGTATTGTGTGAATTCATTATCATTAGATTTTAAGGGAGAGTAAAAATGATAGAGGTGAAGAATATATCTAAATCTTATAAGTTGTCAAAAAAACAGCGGAAAGAGATGGGTGCTGATTTCAAAGAGAAAAGTATTGTTGCTGTAAATGATATTAGTTTTTCTTGTTCTCCAGGTAGAATTTTCGGTTTAATTGGTCCTAATGGTGCTGGAAAAACCTCAACTCTTCGTATGATTGGTACTATGTTACGTCCTTCAAGTGGATATATCACTGTTAATAATTATGATACAGTAACTAATCCAGAAAATGTTAAAAAGAGTCTAGGATTTTTATCAGGTAATACGGGGTTATATGACAGGTTAACCGCAGAAGAAATGGTTTATTATTATGCGGAATTACATGAAATGTCTTATTCGAAATTTCAAAAAAATAGAAATTATTTATTTAATCTCTTAAATATGGAAAATTTTGCTAACAGAAGAATTTCTAAATTGAGTACTGGAATGAAACAGAAAGTGAATATAGCCAGAACAATGATTCATCGACCACAAGTAGTTGTTTTTGATGAGCCAACTTCTGGTTTAGATATTATGGCATCACAAAGTATTATTCGTCTTATTAAGGAATGTAGAGAAGAAGGTAAAACTGTTATTTTTTCATCACACAGACTATCTGAAATTGAATCATTATGTGATGATTTAGCAATAATTCATAAAGGCTCCCTCTATTTTAATGGTTCTTATGAAGATTTTGAGTTACAGAAAAAAGAAAAATCTATTGAGGATGAATTTATTAGATTAGTAGGAGAAGTATAAATGTTTAAGATATTTACAATTATTAAAAAAGAGATGAAAGACCTAGTTCGTGATCGTAGAACTATGTTTTTTATGATTGTATTTCCATCTGTAATATTACCATTACTTATTGGTGGTACAACAATGATAACAGCATCCATCTTAAACAAAGAAATGGAGAAAACTCTTAATGTAGCAATAATAGGTGGGAAAAATGATCCTAACCTTGTTGCTTCATTAAAAAAATATGAAAAATTGATATTGTTAACGGATGTGAAGCAGGATAGCATAGTTGAATATATATTAGATGAATATATAGATGCAGCTATTTTAATACCCGCTGAAATTGATGAATATTTAAATAAAAATATACCTATAGAATTGAAGTTATTTTTTCGTTCAGGTAAGGGTGAAAGTTTAAAACAAAAACGTTTAACTACTATTCTAAATGAATATTTTATACCTATTGAAACTCAAAGATATACTGATTTAAATTTAAAAAAGGAAATATTTGAACCATATTATATTAGTGAAATCGATGTAGCTTCAGAACAAGAAAAATTTGGTAAGACAATTGGAACATTTTTACCATATATGTTTTTGCTATTTTGTTTTGCTGGAGCTATGTACCCTGCTTTAGATTTGGGAGCAGGTGAAAAGGAACGTGGTACACTCGAAACAATTTTAACATCTCCAGCAAGCCAGATTGAAATCTTAACAGGTAAATTTTTAGTTGTATCATTTTTTGGAATTATGTCTGTAGCCTTTGGATTAATGGGTATGTTGGTTGCTGTAACTTTAAATACAAATATCCCTGATGAAATTGTTTCAATAGCAATGAAAATTTTAGGATTTAAACCGATTTTATTACTACTTAGCTTACTATTGCCTATTTCATTGTTTTTTTCATCACTTTTATTAGCAATTTCTTTTTATGCTAAAACTTTTAAAGAGGCTCAAAGTATTATGGGTCCTTTAAATATAATGATAATTTTCCCAATTATGATTGGTCTAATGCCAGGTATTACTTTAAGCTCATCAACTGCATGGATCCCTATATTGAACGTTTCATTAACTATGAATGATATAATCTCTGGAACATTATCTTGGGGATTATATATTCAAGTTATGTTATCATTAATATTTTTTACAATATGTTCAATGTGGTTATCAGTAAAATTTGTTAGTCGTGAAGAAGTAATTTTTAGAGATTAATATGTTAGCAAGTGTTCTGAAATGGATATTTATTCAATATAATAAAAAATCTTTTAAACAAAAATTTTTTCAAGGTAAATTAAAAATTAGTGGATTAAAAGATCCTGTTAAAATTTATAGAGATGCGGCACATGTACCTCATATTTTTGCAAAAACAGATGAGGATTTAATGTTTGCTCAAGGGTGGGTTCATGCACAGGATAGATTATGGCAAATGGAGATGAATCGTAGAGTTGCCATGGGTAGATTATCCGAAGCATTTGGCGACGATGCGTTAGATACTGATAGGCTTATTCGAACATTAGGTTTTAATCGATTAGCCAAAAAAGATTGGGAAAACACCTCAAATAAGATGAAAACCCTTTTAGAGAAATATGCTGATGGTGTAAATGCATATATCAAAAATGGTAAATTACCCATTGAATTTGTATTATCTGGAATTAAACCTGAACCTTGGCATCCTATTCATACCATTGGTTGGGGGCGAGTCATGTCTTGGACTTTATCTCATGGATGGTCTGGTACACTTACACGCCAGGAAATAATTGAAAAAGTGGGAGTTGAAAAGGCATCAGAGTTAAATATTTATTATCCTGAGGATAATCCTGTTGAATTACCGAATGGATTAGAAATCAATGAATTATTCGTATCAGATATGCTAGAATCAATGAAAGGTCCATTTTTAGGTAAAGATTTTGAAGGAGGTGGTCGAGGCTCAAATGCATGGACAATAAGTGGCCACAAAACCGAGTCGGGGAGACCAATTTTGTGTAATGATACACATTTGGTTCTTACCACACCCGGTGTTTGGTATTTAAATCACTTACAGTCTGAAGAAGGTCTCCATGTTTCAGGTGCATCATTACCAGGAGTAAATGGAGTGATGCTCGGGCATAATGAAAAATGTGCATGGGGCATTACATTAGCATTTACAGATGTAGAGGATTTATTTGTTGAAAAATTATGTGTTGATAACCCCAATGTATACGAGTATTGTGGTGAAAAGCTCAATTTTAATATCATTGAAGAAGAAATTTTAGTAAAAGGTAAAAAGCCTCATTTAGAATTGGTAAAATATTCTAAGCATGGCCCAATTATTGGGAAGGTCGTGCGAAATCAAAAATTAACTATTTCATTATCATCAAAATCACTAGAATCGTTAAAATTACCAGAAGCAATTTATAAAATGAATACATCGGCATCAGTAGAAGATTTCTCATATGCCGTAGATGAAATTTTAGCTCCACAACTTAATATTGCATATGCTGATACTGATGGTAATATTGGATTATTTATATCTGGTCGCGTGCCTCTGCGTAAATCTGGGAATGGACAACTTCCCATTCCAGGGTGGACTGATGAATATGAATGGAACGGTGAAATCCCATTGAATGAAATGCCCAAGTCAGTAAATCCTCATCAAGGGTATTTGGTTTCATGCAATCATAAAATAGTAGCGGATGATTTTCCATACTTTTTAGGAAATTCGTTTATGAATGGGTTTAGAGCCAAACGTATCAATCAAATATTTGAAAGTAAAGTAAAAATTTCTATTGAAGACTGTAAACAGTTACATGAAGATGTTTATTCTATTCCAGCTGAAATATTTATAAATGGTATGGTAAGGGGGCTACGTACAGCAAAACCTAAAGTACAAAAGATTTTAGATATACTTACTGATTGGGATTTTTATTTATTACCCAGCTCTTCTGCAGCAACAGTGTATCAAGTTTTAATGTATAAACTGGTAAGAGAAATTGTTGAAAAGGATTTAGGAAAAGAACTAACAGATAGATTTATGGGAGTGGGTGAACATCCATTATTACTTCCAACAAGTGAATTATTAGGGCATACCACACAGGCTATATTTAATATGTTCCAAAATAGTGATTCTAAATGGTTGTCCTCCAGTAAAGAAATTCTATCTGTATTGGAAAAATCAATGCTGGAAACATGCAAATGGTTAGAAGAGAATATGGGTTACGAATACGAAGATTGGCAATGGGGTAAAATTCATCATGTGCAATTTCGTCATGGCATGTCAATAAAGCCACCGTTAGATAAAATATTAAATGTTGGACCATTTGAAATTGGTGGAGATACTGATACGGTTTGTCAAACTGCTTTTAATCCAAATGCACCCTATCATGCCACAGAATGGTGTCCATCAATACGATTAATTATGGATGTGGGAGATTGGGATAACTCACTCATCGTTTCCCCACCAGGTCAAAGTGGTGTTTTAGGAAGCAAACATTATGATGATATGGCAAATCTTTGGAGTAATGGAGAATATATACCCATGTTATGGAGTGATGATAAAATTATAAATTCATCTATATCAACTTTTGAGTTAAAACCGGAGGAATAATGAGCAAGAAAGAATTTCATGACCCTAAAATTTCCATAAATAAAGTATATACTAAATCTGGAGATAGTGGTACTACTGGTTTAGTGGGAGGTCAGCGTATTCCAAAGGATGATATAAGGATAGAAGCTTATGGTGATGTAGATGAGTTAAATGCCACCATTGGAGGATGTATAGAGGCACTAAGACCTTTTATAAGTAAACGAATTGAGTTAGAAAAAATTATAGAAAAATTATTACGTATTCAGCATGAATTGTTTAATACTGGAACTATTTTGGCAACATTGCCAGAAGATATTAGTAGTACACTACCCAGAATCAAAGAAGAAAATGTTTTACAATTAGAAGAAGAAATAGATGAGTTAAATAATGAACTCCCATCTTTACAATCATTTGTATTACCCGGAGGATCTAAGGCTAATATCTGGTTTCATATGGCAAGAAATATATGCAGGCGAGCAGAACGTAGGTGCATCACATTGAATGGTAAATCTGAAATTGACCCTCTTGTTATAAAATATTTAAACCGATTGTCAGATGCATTATTTGTATATAGCCGGTGGGTTAACTATATCTTGGAATGCAAAGAAATTACATGGAATCCCAATTATTCAACAAAAATTGATTAATCTAACAATTCTTCTAATTGATTAATTAAACCTTCAATATATATCATGCTCTCACGCCAGAAGTTAGGGTCATTTATATCTACTCCTAAATGTTTAGTGAGCTCACTGGGCGAAGCAGAACTACCTGAACTTAGGAATGATTTAAATTTGGGAATAAATGATTCCCCTTCATCTAAGTATTTTTGGTAAAGCGCAATGACTAAGAGATTAGCAAAGTTATAGGCATACACATAAAATGGTAAACTAAGCATGTGAGGGATTGAAGACCATTCCCAATCATAAATATCAGAATATACTACCGAATCTCCAAACATTAATTCTAACTCTTCACGATAAATTTTGCATAACTCATCAGCAGACATCAGTCTTTTTGAAATAGTTTCATGTGCTCGAATTTCGAAGCGAGTAAACATATTTTGCCGATGACTAGTAGCGAATATATCTTCAAGTTTACTGGTTAGTAGTGCAATTTTTGCATCCTTATCATCCATTTCCTTCATAAACTTATCAGTTAAAATCATTTCAGAGAACACAGATGCTGTTTCTGCCAATGGCATAATTGGATGATAATTAAACAAATGTTGTTTATTTGAAAGCATTGCATGAATTGCATGACCTAACTCATGTGCCATTGTGGACACATCTCTTAATTTTCCTGTAAAATTAAGAAGTACATAAGGTTTTAAATCTGGCGTAGAACTAGAACAAAATGCTCCACCACGTTTATTGGGTACAGCTGGACCATCTATACGATTTAAATCAAACATTGATTTTGCTAATAAATAGAATTCTTCATCAAAAGATTTAAAAGAATCTAAAACCAATTCTTTGGATTCATTCCACGAATAGGATCTACTTGCATCTGGAAGTGGTGCATATATATCCGCTAAAGTAAGTTCATCAAGATTTAACATTGATTTTTTTAATTTGTAATATCTTTGTACCAAAGTGTTTGATTCAGTCGTTACCTCAACAAGAGATTCGACTGCTCTATTATCAATATCATTCCGTTTATTCATTACACTAATTGGAGAATCAAATCCTCTTAGTGTACGTTCAACATTAAATTCTTTAATTATATTATTGAATATTGGCGTAAAGATTAGTTTATTCTCTTTATATTTATTGAAGAATATATCCATTGTACGATGACGGATATCTGGATCAGGATGCTGACGTAGAGAGCGTAACTCTGCCCCTGTCATGGTATTGACTTTACCATCAATTTCAAAATCAAATGAAAATGAAGATGTAAATTCAGAATACATTTTTTTGAATGCATTTTTACCTGTTATTGATTTCAAATTAACGATTTGTTCTTCTTTTTCGCTAAGATCAAATTCTCGGTTTATGTATAACTGATTAATTAAATATGAAAAATCTTCTAGTTTAGGAGATGCGCTTAATTTATCTAAATCTGTTCGTTGTGCTAATTCTAAATTGAAAAAGAGAATATTATTTGAAATTGTTGACATTACATCTTCAATTTTAGCACTCAATGCTTTAGTTTTATCATCAGATGTGTTGGTCGAAATGCTTAAAGATGCAAACTGACTGGCTTGATATACAGGTTCATAAATTTCAATAAATTCAGTATATGCTTTATTTAACTCTTCTTCAGTCAGTGCTTTAACTTGATGTTTATATATTTTTTCAAAATCTATAGAAAGTGATGTACTCTTAGATAGTACTTCTTGAATGCGTGGATCTGAAACACTATCGAATAAATCCTGTAAATCCCAACGGATATTCTCAGACCCATTGAGCTGTTCTTGTGTTTTAAGTTGCTTAGACATAATCAATCCTTTCCCAAACTATTGGGGGTATCTTTTGAAAAATTGCTGAAAAACATCTGTAGTTTTGTAGATGAACCTCTACCATTTTCCTGTGAATAAATTAATACTGCAGTAAGGAGTATGCTAAAGAAAATAACGGCGTAAACTATTGATTGAATATCTAAAAATACTGATGCTGACACTGCATCTAATTCCATATGGGTGGGAATTTCAGCTAATACTGCAGCTGCAAGTCCTTTGGGAATTATGAATGAAATAAGTGCGGCTTCTCTTTGCGATGTAGATTTTGGGGTAAATATCTTAACCAATATCATTCGTGCAATATAGATTGCAATGGTGATAACAACACCTATGGTCATATAATAAAAATGGCCAAACTTGATAGAAATCCCAAGATATACAAAGAAAAAGGTCTTCACTAAAAATATAATCTCTGAAAATAGAGTTTTTTCAATACTGGTAAATTCGGTTAAATGGTCAGATCCAAATTTTTGAATAATTCCTACTGGAACTTTTGTAGAGTTTGCTAAAACTAATCCAAAAATTAGCGTTGTAATTGGACCATTATACCCTAAGACTTCTGATAATCCATACAAAATAAATAGAAACGCTAAGGATGTAAATATGGTATTGGGAAATTTTCTAATTTTTTCAAGGATTGTGGACCAAAGAATAGCACCTCCAAATCCCACTAATAGTGACATTGCCATGGTCCCAATTAAATTGGTGCCAATAAAATGCCCAACGGTTGTACCTCCAGATTGGAATGCTTTTAATAGGCTCAGTGCCATTACAATGCTCAAAACATCTGAAATTGCAGATTCTACCACTAAGGTTGATTTTGTATAATCGCTGAGTTTAATACCTCTAACTATTGGCACAACAACTGCAGGGGAAATGCTCCCTAATACTGCACCAATATAAAGTGCCGGTAATACTTGTTTTTGCAATACAAAATAAAGCAGCGAAAAGGAAATTGCAACGGTAGTAATAAAAGTGAAAATAGATAAAGATACACAATCTCGAAGCGTACTTTTTAAGGTGTCAAATGTGAGATGGCTACCACCTTCAAAAAGCATAAGGGCCAATGCAATTGCACTTAATATGGATCCTACATTCCCAAAACTAGATTCATCTACAAAGTTTAGGAAATTAGGTCCAATAATAATTCCTATGATTATGAGAGGGAGTACATCGGGTACTTTAGTTTTTTCGAACAGAGCCGTAAAAAAATGGGCTATAAAAACTAAAAGTCCAACAGAAAGTACAGATGATGCAATTTGATGTTCCATAAATTAAATGCTTCTAATAATTGAATTGAAAAATTGTTCCCAGTTATTCACTTTTTTTACCTTCTTGTAAATTATTATACCTACGAATAGTAGGATATGCAAAGTCGATGTCATCACAAGGCTCAAATTCTTCAAGAATACTTTCCCAAATTGCTTGTATTGAGCTCCTACGTTTTTGAGGGTCACATAAATAGCGAATTGTTAACTCTACGCCACTTTCTGCCACAGTTGTATAGACCTCTGGAACAAGATCTACATTTTGAATTAAAAATCGTTTGGATGCCTCACGCACTTTTCTTTCAGCATATTTGCTCAAATGGGCAGCATGTTCTTTAGCGATATTATCCAGAATTTCTTTTGCTTTTCGCCAGTCACTCTCAAATGTTATCAATACAGGTACTTCATTCCAAATATATTTAAATCCTCGTCCATAATTTGCAAGTGTTTGAGTAAAAATTTGACCATTAGGAACATGAATTAATCTTCCCGTAGTTTGGTCAGCATTAACCCAATTCCCAATTTCCATCAACGTAAAATTAAATACACTAACATCAATAACATCTCCTGCTTGATTGCCTAATTGTATCCGTTCACCAACTTCAAAAGGACTACGCCAGAGTATATATAACCATCCTGTAATATTGGTAAGTGGATCTTTCAATGCAATTGCAATACCTGCAGATAATAGACCCAAATAGGTAGCTACCGATTGAATACCTTTAAACCAAATTTGCCCAATTATGATGAATCCAAAAATAAAAAAGGTATAAGATAAACTCTTCTGCCATTTATACCGGATATGGTCATCAGAAATTCTACTAATTGCTAAATTAGAAATTAAACGTCGAAGTATTATGAACATGAAAATTGCAATAAATGTTGCAATTATCTTTACTTGAATAGAGGAGTAAGTGAAAAACTTAGTTAACCAGCCGAAGTCTATGATTTCCATACTATTTTATTGATCTCATTTCTAATGATTTATACATAAGTAATGTGGCAATTATTGCAAATATAACTGATGGAACATACATTAATAAAAATACAGCATAGAAATAGTTAAATTCCATCAATGCCCATATTATCAAAGTTACAGCAAAGCACAATTCAATTTTCATCCATTTAGTGATATATTTTACAAACCAACCAAATGTGTCGGGAAACCTTAAATACTCCTTAATCAAAAACCATCCATAAAATCTAAAAAATATAAATTCAGCTGACATTATTAGTTGAGAAGTTACAGGATCTAAATTAATTGAATAAAGGGAGTAGGGCCCTAATGGCAACGGCCATAAAAGGGAAATGTTTTGTAGGGATAAAAATGTATCAATTGTGATATGTAAAAGCATTCCAGTTGAAATACCTATTCCAATAGTACGGATGAAACTATTTTTTCTAATTTCAGATATAATGAGTGCAAAGAGATAGATGATTAATATGGTAAAAAAACTATGAGAAAAAGTTTGATGGTACTTTTCTAATCCCAATTGAAAATCTGAAATAAAGAGGGAAAATGATACAAACATCCAATCTAAATCAGGAACAAACAGACCTATTAAAAATGAAGTATAAAAACCAGATTTTAATTTGCGTTTAGATTTTAATGAAAGTCCTAGGAGTGCATTGAATCCCGTGTATGCCATATTTGCTTTCTAATTTGATGGTATAAATTAAAATGAAATATATTTATCTAATGGTTGATTTTACTGAGGGAGTAGAAAAAACTCTTACTAAATTTAAACTCATATATTTGGCAGGAAATTTACATGAACCCCATAAATCGTAAAAAGGCACTCCAAATGTTTACTTATGGTGCCTATGTAATCACATCAAAATATGGAGATGATTATTGCGCATCTACCGTTACTTGGGTGAGTCAAGCATCATTTGAACCACCAATGATTTCAGTATGTATTAAAAGAGATAGTCATACTTATGATGTGATAAAATCTCGAGGTGAATTTATTTTACATATTTTATCACATGAACAAAAGGACTTTGCAGCAACATTTTTTAAACAAGCGGAATTGTCTGGAAATACAATAAATGGGAAGAAATATAAATTAAAAGAGGAATTACCTGTTTTTTCTGATCCTCCAGCATATTTAAAGTGCAAAGTGAAAGATGTGAATGAATTAGGTGACCATCCTTTATTTTTATCTGAAGTCGTTGATGCACAGCATGAAAATGACATTTCTCCATTAGAATTACGTAAAACAGGGTGGAAGTACGGCGGGTGATGGATACACATCAATTAAAAGAAAATATTGATAATACATTTTCAACGGCTATTTATGCTGATTATACGGGAAGTTATCATACACATCCAATTAGAGTGGTACAAGCGGTTAAATCCCTAATTGGTATTGATATTCATAACCCCAACGAAAAACTGTTAGAGTTCCTTAATAATTATACATCAAAATTGAATGTGCTTGAAAAATCATCATTACAGTTTAAATATGGTGATTTAGAGGACACTATTACTACTCACGCCTTTGAAAAATCACTCTTACTTAAAAATAAAAAAAATGCACTTCAACACTTAGAACAGTTAAGCAGAGTATCAGACGGTCGCCCAATACTTGAAATTTTGTTAGAGCATTCTCTGAAACAAAATGGTGAATCTTTCCCTTTCTTGCTTTCTGTATTTCGGGCAAATCAATTCACAGAAAATAAAAATATAACCGCTCTGCTCATATTATCAACTCAAGCCATATTGAAAGATAGTTATAACGAAAATAGCCAATTGATTTCCCAACCCAATTATTTAAACTTAGAAACATTTGCAAGTTTAATACAGGCAAAGGAAGAGGATTTTGTGAGAGCTGTGTTTATAGATAAGCTTTTACCATCTTTGGAAGCATATAATCAATTAGATATAAATTCACATCAAATTGAAAATTTTGATTTAACTGTGCAAGGTAGAAAAGGAATATTGAAATATATCAATTCTGTAGAAATTGATGCTATTGATGAAAATACATTGCTAAAATTAGACGCAATAAGATCATTGATGAAAAATATAAGAGATATTGATGTAAGTTTTCTTGAATCTTGGTTCCATCAAAGTATGAAAGAAGAATATGAAATTAAATAATATAGGGAAATGGGAAGTAATACCATTGGAAACGGGTACATTTAAGCTGGATGGTGGTGCAATGATGGGCTCTGTTCCCAAGGTTTTATGGGAAAAAACTAATCCTTCAGACAACTTCAATAGAATCGATTTATCATTACGATGTTTGTTGTTAAAAAAAGATGATAGATGTGTGTTGGTTGAAACTGGAATAGGTGATAAAAATTCAAAAAAATTCCTTGATATGTTTGCTGTAAAAAAAGAAGATTATACTTTAAGTAATACTTTAAGCAAATTAGATATATCATTGGAGAATATAACTGATGTGGTATTGACGCATTTACATTTTGATCATGCAGGTGGAGCAACTTCAATTGACAGCTCTGGTGAACTAATTCCTGCATTTCCTAGTGCCACATATCATATTTCTCAACGTAATTGGGAGGCTGGTATTTTGCCTAATCCACGTGACAGAGCCAGTTATTTATCTGAAAATTATTTACCATTAATGGAAAGTGGTGTGGTGAATTTAATTGAAGATAATGGTGAAATTATAGATGGATTAACTGCATATACTGTAGATGGCCATACTACAGGACAACAATTGGTTAAAATTGAAGATTCAGGTGAAGTATTGGTTTTTTGTTCAGATTTGATTCCATTGAAATCCCATTTAAAATTGCCATGGATAATGGGATATGATTTGCATGCATATAAAACTTTGCTAGAAAAAACAGAATTCTTAGAAATTGCTGAACGTGAAAATTGGTGGTTATATTTTTATCATGACCCTAAAACCATCGCAGTAAAAATTCGCAAGGACGAAAAGTACTACTCTGTTACTGAAGAAGTTTTTGCTCATGAATGAGGTTAATGAATTATTTCTAAAAGGTGTGAATGCTTTTAATGAAAAGCGCTTCTATGATGCTCATGAATATTGGGAAGATATTTGGAGCAATTACCGTTTGTCTGATTCAAAATTTATTCAAGGGCTAATTCAAATCTCTGTGGGATTTTTCCATTTAACAAATAAGAATTTAAATGGTGCTCGGGGATTGTTTAAAAAATCCACCAATAAATTTGATACCGAACGCATTGAAATTCGAGGGATAGAGGTAGAGCCTCTTA
Organism: uncultured bacterium; assembly: GCA_964419445.1. Taxonomy (GTDB): domain Bacteria; phylum Fidelibacterota; class Marinisomatia; order SCGC-AAA003-L08; family D37C17; genus JABHHG01. The sequence continues at coordinate 1,812 of CAYQPE010000012.1, read as the reverse complement.
GACAAATGGCAAAAGATGCATTAGACAATGTATTGAATATAGAGTCACATGAAGACTTTGATTGGTCAATCCATAATAAAATATAGGTTTTAATTTGGACAATTTCAAAATAGCTGCATTTTTAGAAGATGTTAACTTCACTGCTGAATTAGTAAAAAAATGCTCAGAACTTGGATATGAATTGGAGTTTCCTTCTTCTCATAGAGATTATATAACCTCATCATTAATTGTAATAGATCTTAATGAAAAATCCTTCAAGCCATTTGAGTTGGCAAAAAAATTAAAGAGTGATAATTATTTTATTTTTGGACTTGTAAATAGGCTAAATAAGAGAATTCAAGAAAAAGCCACCCACGCTGGAATTGATTTAATATTTCCCAAAAACATGTTCTGTACAAATTTGAATTTAATTCAAAAGCAAGTTCAAGATGCCAAGGGAGTCTAAAGCAAACAAACAAAATCGCATGTTATCAATAATTGATACGCTAAAGCGATTGTATCCAGATTCAAAATGTTCTTTGAATTATGATTCACCATTTCAGTTATTGGTTGCCACGGTGTTATCGGCACAGTGTACCGATGAACGAGTAAATAAAGTAACAAAAGTTCTTTTTCAAAAATTCCCTGAAGTAATTGATTTTGTAACATTAACAATTGATGAAATTGGGAAAGAAATTTATTCTACAGGATTTTATAATAATAAAGCGAAGTCCATAAAGGGCTTAGCCCTTACATTAGTAGATGAATATGACAGTAAGGTTCCAGGTACTATAGGAGAACTAACAAAATTACCTGGAGTGGGGCGCAAAACAGCCAATGTTGTTTTAGGTAATATTTTTGATGTTCCGGGAATTGTTGTAGATACCCATGTAACCCGAATTATGAATTTGTTGGGTTTTACAAAATCAAAAAATGCCGTTGTAATTGAACGTGAGTTGGAATCCATAATAGAAAAGAAAGATTGGGTGATTTTTACCCATTTAGTTATCGATCATGGTAGAGCCGTTTGTATTGCGAACCGTCCCCAATGTAATAACTGTGCTATTTCACAATTCTGCCCGTCAGCAAATCTATCCTAAAAATTTATATTCTTTACATTGTAACACCATAAAATAGTTGAGTAAATTACTGGTCTTGGGCAATCTTGCACTATGCAAGTATATTGATAGGAGAATCATGCCATTTTTAACTAAACAATATAAATTCTGTGCTGCACATCGTTATTGGAATGATGCGTGGTCAAAAGAAAAAAATATTGAAATTTTTGGAGATGATGTTAAGATTCATGGCCATAATTATGAACTTGATATTACGGTAAATGGCCCTGTAAATCCTGACAGCGGTTTTATTATAAATCTTTTTGATTTGAATGAAATTGTAAATAAGGAGATAATCAATGTCCTTGACCACAGTCAAATTGAAAAAGATATCCCATGGTTTAAAGGTAAGCAGCCCTCAACAGAAAATATGGTTGTATTTATTTGGGAACAAATAGAAGATAAGATTCCATCCCCAACAACTTTATTTTCAATAAAATTAAGAGAAACATCAACAATTTTCACCGAATACTTCGGTCCAGAAGGACGTAAATAATGACAGAAAAAAATATTGAAAATATAGAAAAAATAGTTGAACAGCTATTAACAGAAATAGGTGAAAACCCTTCACGAGATGGACTATTAAAAACGCCCCATCGAGTAGCAAAAGCATGGTCATTTTTATCCAAAGGTTATTCTCAAAAAATAGATGATATTATAAATGATGCTATTTTCCATGAAGATTATGATGAAATGGTAACTATTTTAGATATCG
>CAYQPE010000011.1:30798-32091 GCA_964419445.1 uncultured bacterium | reverse complement strand
TTACCCATTCCCATTCTATGGTATGTTGTTGAGTAAGATCATCAAGTTCAATCCATAATTCTTTGTTTTTTACAGGCTTTTTAGATGATGTCTTCCATCCCTTTTGTTTCCAAGAGTGAATCCATTCTGTTATTCCATTTTTTACATAATTAGAATCTGTAGTAACGATGATTTCACAGGAACGCGTCAGTGCTTTCATCGCTTCAATGACTGCAGTTAACTCCATAATATTATTGGTAGTATTAGGAGAAAACCCTTTCAGTTCTTTTAGATTGTCTCCATATTGTAAAATTGCTCCCCAACCACCAGGACCAGGGTTACCCTTACATGCCCCATCGGTGAATATTTGTACTGTTTTTGGATTAATAGTCATGGTAAAATCTACTTCTATTTTTTGCATTAAATGTATTTAGAATATGACATAATAGAATTTAATTATTTATCATTTTGAAAAAGTGAAATTTTCTTTAAATTTTTGGTAAGTGAGAAAATTAAGAAATGATAGATTAATTTCTATATTAATACCAGAGACTTTTAAAGAAAAATTAAATAGTATTATTGATTAATGATAAAAAAATTATTGTAGTTCTACCGGCATACAATGCTGAAAGAACCCTATTAAAAACCTATAGCGAAATCCCATTTGATATAGTAGATGATGTAATCTTAGTGGATGATAATAGTATTGATAATACTTATGTTTTATCCCAAAAGATTGGAATAAAACACATAGTCAAGCATTCTTATAATGAAGGATATGGTGGGAATCAAAAAACATGTTACAATAAAGCAATAGAATTAGGTGCCGATATAATTGTAATGCTACATCCAGACTATCAATATACACCAATGTTAATACATTCAATGTGTTACTTAATTGCAAACGACGTATATGCAGTTGTATTGGGATCTAGAATTTTAGGAACTGGGGCATTAAAAGGAGGAATGCCTACTTATAAGTACTTTGCTAATAGATTACTTACGTTAATTCAAAATCTTCTAATGAATCAAAAACTTTCAGAATATCATACCGGCTATAGAGCTTACTCATCACAAATTTTAAAAAGTATAGATTATAACAATAACTCAAATGATTTCATATTTGACAATCAGATTTTGGCTCAAATATGCTTTAATGACTATGAAATAGCAGAAATAACGTGTCCAACTAAGTATTTTGAAGACGCATCTTCAATAAATTTTAAAAAGAGTTGTGTTTATGGTCTTGGTGTTCTAAAAGTGTCAATTCTTTACTTTTTAGCCAAAAACTTCAGAATTCCATTCAGGATTTTT
>CAYQPE010000011.1:2845-30788 GCA_964419445.1 uncultured bacterium | reverse complement strand
GAAAAAGTTGTTTAACTGTTCCGGGATCGATTTAGATTTTGTTTGTTCTAAAATCACTTAACATTGACCCCTGAACCTTCACAACTACCTCCAAAAAGCAACCTACAACATATAGTCATTTTTAAAGTACTTGTTTGAGTGATTGTGAGCCTCAACTTGAAAAGGGATGCTTGACATTTTGATCAAAGCAACACTCTTTATTTCCAGTCAACAAATCGAGAGGTTTCTGGCAAAAACTTCAGAATTTCATTCAGGATTTTTAATTATAAGATTAATAAAACCAATGATTGATAATATAAAAAAATATCCATTTGAAATTATTAGTATTTTATTTTTACTTGGGTTATTTGTTTTCAATATGGGGAATAGCTTTTTTTGGGATACGATACAACTAGGTTCTCAGCATGCTAATTATTATTATAAAAATAATTTTTCAAAATTTTTACTTCCCAACTCAATTGATAGTGGTCATATTCCAGCATTTGGAATTTATATTGCTTCCGTTTGGAAAATATTTGGTAGAAATTTAATAGTTAGCCATTTGGCAATGCTTCCATTTATTCTTGGAATTGTATGGCAATTATATAAATTAATTTGTTATTATTTTTCAAAAGAATATGTAGGACTAGTAATTTTTTTAATTTTAATAGATCCAACATTATTGAGTCAAACCACATTAATTTCACCAGATGTTCCATTAGTTTTCTTTTTTTTATTAAGTTGGAATAGCATTTTAAATAATAGAAAAATATTATTACTAATTAGTACATTTTTCCTATTCCTTACAAGTATGCGTGGAATGATGGTATCTTTTTGTTTATTGATTATTGACATTAATAAAAATATAAATTTTAAAGTTCCTTTAAGAACAATTCTACATTCTTTATTAAAGAGGAGCATAGTTTATATTCCATCAATCTTGCTTTTTATATCATTTAGTACTTATCACTATTTAATTAAAGGATGGATTGGCTTTCATGATGACTCACCATGGTCAGAATGTTTTGAAAGAGTCGGATTTAGTGGATTTTTAGTTAATTTGGGCATTTTGGTTTGGAGAATTTTAGATTTTGGAAGAATTGGAATTTGGTTAATATTTTCAATATTACTTGTAAAATATAAGTTCAGTTTATTTGAAAAAAAGAATACTCGATTTCTTTTATCTATTTTTTTAACGTTTTTATTTTTTTTACCATTAAATATGGTATGGGCAAAAAACCTATTAGCTCATAGATATTTATTACCATTATATATTATTATTTCAATGCTTGTTGCAAAAATTCTATTTTCAAAACTAGTAGGTTCCAACTTTAGAAAGGTACTTGTTATAGTATGGATATTATTTATGTTAAGTGGGAATTATTGGATATATCCCGATAAAGTGTCACAGGGATGGGATTCTAGTTTAGCCCATCTCCCATATTATAAATTAAGAAAAGATGCTATACAATATTTAGATGTTCAAGGGATTGACATTAATGAGGTTCATTCATTCTTTCCTAATACATTTGTTATTGATGAAATTGAATTAAATGAAGACTACAGGAGGTTTAAGGATTTTGAAAAAGATGCTATTTATGTTCTTTATTCCAATATTTTTAATATAAGTGATGAACATTATAATTATTTAATATCAGAATATGAGTTAATAAGGGAGTTTAAAAGCTCTTCGATTTATATTAGATTATATAAATTTATTCTTTAGTTTTAACCTTACTAAAAAGAATACCCCGCTATACAGCGGGGTATTCCACACACAAAGGAGAAACATGAATAAGTTAAGCAACTTCAGAAATGAACTGTTCTTCTTCAGTACTTCCTTTCATCGCAGTTGTTGACGCTTGGCCTTGCGTTACGGTATTTTGAACAGCATCAAAATAACCTGTACCAACAAATGCTTGATGCTTGGCTGCACGGAATCCGTGAACTTCATTTGCAAACTCTTTTTCCTGCAATTGAGAGTATGCAAACATGCCATTTTCTTTATAAGCCTTACTGAGTTCGAACATTCCCATGTTTAAGCTATGCCAACCAGCCAATGTAATAAACTGATACTTATAGCCCATGGCAAACAATTCTTCTCGGAAGTTTTTCATTGTTTCTTCGTCAAGATTTTCTTTCCAGTTGAAAGATGGTGAGCAATTGTAACATAATAATTTGCCGGGGAATTTTGCGTGAATGGCTTCAGCAAATTGACGAGCTTCGTCCAGATTTGGTTTAGCAGTTTCACACCATAGGAGGTCAGCATATGGGGCATATGCTAATCCACGGCTAATTGCTTGCTCAATTCCATTTTTCACATAGAAAAAGCCTTCACTTGATTTTTCGCCAGTTACGAAAAATTTGTCATTTTCATCTATATCAGATGTTAATAATGTGGCTGCATTTGCATCAGTTCTGGCAATAATAACCATAGGAACACCTGCTACGTCAGATGCCAATCGTGCAGCAACTAATTTATTTACAGCTTCACTGGTTGGAACTAATACTTTACCACCCATGTGGCCACATTTTTTTGCTGAGGATAATTGATCTTCCCAATGCACAGCAGATGCACCAGCTTTTATCATATGTTTCATCAATTCAAATGCATTTAAGTTTCCACCAAATCCTGCTTCAGCATCGGCAATAATAGGCGCCACCCAATCGATGGAGGTGTCATTTTGTTGCCAATGGATTTCATCAGTTCTTAAAAGTGCATTATTAATTTTTTCCACCAATGTTGGAACCGAATCAACAGGATATAAACTTTGATCTGGATACATGGTACCAGCAGTATTTGCATCACCTGCAACTTGCCACCCTGAACAATATACAGCTTTCAGTCCTGCCTGTACTTCTTGGATAGCTTGGTTACCCGTAACTGCACCCAATGCTGTAATTGGCTTATCACCATTAATCAATTTCCAGAATTTTTCTGAACCATTTTTGGCTATTGTATGTTCTACATTTACACTGCCTCGAAGATTTACTACTTCTTCAGCAGAATATGGACGTGTTATTCCTTTCCATCGAGAATTTACACTCCAGTCTTGTTCTAATTGTTTTACTTGTTCCTTGCGTGTCATTTATGCTCCTTTGTTATATGTGTTTATATGCAGGTAGGGTTAAAAATTCATCAAAGTCATGGCTTTTTACCATTTGAGTAAATAGTTCAATAGCCAATTGGAATTTTCCTGCTTTAAAATTTTCTTCACCAATTACTGATTCTAAAATTGACATCTCATCTGTTAATAATTCTGTATAGAGATCAACGGTTATTGGTCTGCCGTCATCTAGTGTAGAATGATGTTTTATCCATTGCCATAATTGAGCGCGACCAATTTCTGCTGTGGCGGCGTCTTCCATTAAATTATATAGTGGTACACATCCATTACCACGCAACCATGCTTCTACATATTGGACACCTACTCGGATGTTTTCACGTACACCATCCTCAGTAATATTTCCCTTAGGTACTTTTAATAAATCTTCTGCAGTTATATGAACATCTTCTCGCTTTATATGAAGTTGATTGTCACCTTCCATTTCTGCATTAAAAGCAGTGAGTGCAATTGGTGCAAGGGCAGGGTGTGCAATCCATGTACCATCATGTCCGGCTTTTGCCTCTAATTCTTTATCTTCTTTTACTTTGTTGAGGGCGATATTATTGGCTTCTTCATCATTTTTAATGGGAATTTGTGCTGCCATTCCACCCATAGCATGTGCGTTACGCTTGTGACATGTTTTAATAAGTAGTCGAACATAAGATCGCAAGAAATGGCGTGACATGGTAATTTCACCACGATTTGGCAATACAAATTCTGGGTGATTTCTAAATTTTTTGATGAATGAGAAAATATAATCCCAGCGACCACAATTTAGTCCTGCAGAATGCTCCTTGAGTTCAAAAAGAATTTCATCCATTTCAAATGCAGCCAAGATAGTTTCAATGAGTACTGTTGCTTTTATAGTACCTTGAGGAACCCCTAGTTCATCTTGGGCTAATACAAAAATATCATTCCAAAGCCTTGCTTCAAGACGACTTTCCATTTTGGGTAGATAAAAGTAAGGACCAGTACCATTTTTTAGTAATGTTTGTATATTATGGAAAAAGTAAAGGCCAAAATCAAAAATTGATGCAGAAACGGGCTTGCCATTTAGCAATACATTTTTTTCAACTAAATGCCATCCTCGTGGTCTAACCATGAGGGTTGCAATATCTTCATTTAATTGGTAGTGCTTACCATTATTAGGATTAGTGAATGTTATGGATTTATTGGCAGCATCGCGTAAGTTAATTTGGCCATTAATTGAGTTTTCCCATGTTGGAGAATTTGAATCCTCAAAATCAGCCATGAATACTTTAACTCCACTATTTAACGCATTAATAATCATTTTACGATCAACGGGGCCAGTAATTTCAACACGACGGTTTTGCAAGTCTGCAGGCACAGGAGCTACAGTCCAATCTCCATTTCGTATATGTTCAGTTTCAGGTAAAAAGTTAGGGAAGACACCATTATCAATTTGTATTTGTTTTAATTCTCTATTATGAAGCAATTCTTCGCGACGTTGTTCAAAAGTTTGCTGAAGTTTTTCAACAAATGCTAATGCTTCAGGAGTTAAAATGCTAGAAAACTCTGGAGTAATTTTTCCAGTCACTTCAATAGCTTGGTCTAATATTTCAGTTGCGTTCACACGTTTCCTTTTCAAAATTATGGTTTTTGCCCAGCAAATATTATTATGATTAAATTTATAAAAAGTAATAAATTTTACAAGAAAAATTTTACAATGTAAATTTTACAAAATTAAAATATGGCAACAAGATTATCTCGAAAAGCACACTTTTTAGGCACTAAAATAAAGTCATTGCGAAAGATTCATGGTCTAACTTTAGAGGATCTATCAGTCCGGTGTATTCAAATTGACACAGAATTGGCTCCATCAGTTTCTTATTTAAGTTTAATTGAAACGGGTAAAAGAATCCCGTCAGAAAAGTTATTAAAATTATTTGCTGATGTTTTTCAAAAAGACATGGAATGGTTCTTAGATGAATCTATTCAGTCTGAACCCGTTCAGAAAATAAGTAGTTCACTACCAGGATTAGAGTTAATGTCCTTAGAACCTAATTTCCTTTTTTCTAAAGAAATATTAGAACTGGCGATCCCTGCAATGCTTACACAAAGCGGTACATCTGGTCGCCAATTTGCACATATTTTAATCCGTGCATATCAAGAGAAACATCAAAACCAATTTCCAGATTTAGAACGTGCTGCGGACGAGGTGGGGAAAAAGAAACTTCTTCTTTCTGTAGATGATTTGTTAAAGCTAAGTATTCGACAAGGGCTGAAAATAAAGTGGTTTAACAAAGATACATTTACTACACGAGATGATGCAGGGCGTGATATTAAGACTATGTTTAGATCTTTCTTTGATTCTCCCAATATCATTTATTTAAATGAATCACTTAAAGCAGAGCCAGCCAGACTGAAGTATGATTTAGCCTCAATGATTGGACATAAAGTTTTACATAATGGTGATGGGATTTTATCAAGTCATGCAACTGGAGGTGAATTGGGTGGATCCCCTCGTCCATTTAAACATAAATCTGGGAATGTACAACAAGAGGATATATTGTATGCATGGAGAGATTTTGAATCTAGCTTTTTTGCAGGGGCACTACTTTGCCCCAAATTACCATTTCGCCATTTTTTAAATAGAGAATCCTATAATATTTATTCATACGAAAAATTAGGATTAACTCCTGCAGTAATCATGCGACGGATGACGGCAGTTTCAACATATAAGCACTGGCATTATTTTGATGCCTATCCTCCTGGATATTTGCGTGCTGTGTATCGAGGAAATGGTATCTCTATTCCATGGGGAAACATGAGGTTAGTTACAGACCCCTGTAATCAATGGGATATTTTTAAACTCATAAGTAATTTGCGATTGCAAAAACCCATTACTCAAATTTCATTGATGAAGGATGGAAATCTTTCTCGTTTATATGCATCTACAGCATTAAAAACAAAGGATGCTTCCGAAAACTCACATGTAGTCATGGTGGGAATCGATTTAATTCCGGCGTTAGAATCACAAGGAATAGATGTAGAAACTTACATGGAAGAAGTATCAGATATTTGTATTAATACTGATGGTGCTACTTTAATGCCAGATCATATAAAAAATGAATTAGAAAAAGTAGGTAGAGTGTTAAATATTTCATGGGTAACTAAAGGGGCAAATAATCCAGTAAATATCATTTGTCCTCGTAGCACCAGTTGTCCCCGATTGGAATTATGTGGTAAATCTCCTGAAAAATCCAAAATATCTTGGATGAATGAAATTAAAGATGAAATTTTAAGTAAAGAGGAAAAATAATGTCAAATTTATTATCTCAAATTAATGATATGTTGTTGATGGGGCCAGGCCCTTCCACAGTTTCCCCCAATATTTATACAGCATTAAAACAACCAACCTTGGGCCATTTAGATCCTCAATTCATCCAGATAATGGATGAGATAAAGGTTCAACTCCAATCTGTATTAAATACAAAAAATGAATTGACAGTACCGATGTCTGGCACAGGATCTGCAGGTATGGAAACTTGTTTTGTAAACCTAGTTGAGGAGGGAGATAATGTTCTTATTCTTATCAATGGTGTGTTTGGATTAAGAATGCAAGATGTAGCTCAACGACTTGGGGCAAATGTTGATGCCATTGAATTCCCGTGGGGATCTCCTGTTATTCCAGATGAAGTAAAAACCAAACTATCTCAACAGAAATATGATATGGTTGCAATGGTTCATGCAGAAACATCTACAGGTGTATTAAATCCTGTAAAAAAGGTGGGTGAACTCGTAAAAGAAAATGGAGCATTATATTTAATTGATGCCGTTACATCAGTTGGAGGAATGCCTGTAAAAATGGATGAATGGAATATTGATGCTTTATATACTGGTACGCAAAAGTGTTTGTCTTGTCCACCTGGATTATCGCCCATTTCGTTTTCAGATGCTGCGATCAATAAATTACAACAAAGAAAAAATAAAGTACCTAATTGGTATTTAGATTTAAGTATGATTGCTAATTATTGGTCAGGGAATACACGGGTATATCATCATACGGCTCCCATTAATATGCTCTACGGTTTATATCAGGCATTGTATGATGCTATGGATGAAGGTTTGGAAAATGTCTATAATCGTCATACTGAAATGCATCACATGCTTGTAAATGAGTTAGAAGGAATCGGTCTGAAATTTGTTGTTGATAAGCCATTTAGACTTCCTATGCTCAACGCTGTAGAAGTGCCTCAAGGGGTAGAAGATGCAGATGTTCGCTCAGTTTTACTTAATGATCATAAAATTGAAATTGGTGGTGGACTCGGTATTTTTGCTGGAAAAGTTTGGCGAATTGGTTTGATGGGGCATTCAGCACATCCCCAAAATGTCCAACGATTGGTGTCTGCTTTACAGCAAATTTTAGCTTAATCTTTTTGGAATAATCGGCTTATTTTATTCGTAGATGTAGTTATCCCTCGAATCATCGCAGAACTAAATCCTTGATGCTCCATTTCATTTAACCCTGAAATAGTGGCACCTTGTGGAGTGGTAACTTTATCAATCTCTGATTCTGGATGATTATTATTTTGTAAGAGTAATGTGGCAGCACCCCGAGCAGTTTGTGATGCAATGATGAATGCTTCATCTGAGTGAAATCCAATTTCAATGCCCCCTTGAGATGCTGCACGAATTGCTCGTAAAAAGAAAGCAATACCACATGCACCCAATGCTGTTGCAGATGCCATTTTATCTTCATCAATACGGATTGTAGTACCAATTAGATTAAATAATTTTTCACATGCACTGATTTCTTCTTCATTTCCACCAGTAATGCATGTCATAGATTCACACAGAGTTGCAGCAGTATTAGGCATGGCGCGAATTATAGGAATTTGTGAGGATATATGCTTTCTCATTTGTGCAATATCTACCCCAGAAACTACAGAAATCAAAATTTGATTATCTTGCAAACTGCTATTAATTTCCTTTAACACAGACACAATTTGTGCAGGGGCTACGGCGATGATTACAAATTCAGACCGTTTTACCGCTTCGCAATTGTCAGATGTAATCACAAAACCACTGGACTGAAAATGATGAAGGTTTTGGTGCTTTCGAGTGGTTAATATAATATTTTTAGGATCAACAGATTTTGATTTTACAAATCCTTGTGCCATTGCAGAACCAATGTTTCCACAGCCTATAATTGATATTTTATATTTCATTTTCATTTTCCCAATCTTTAAATGGATGTGTTAATAGATTATAATTATAATATTTTTCATCGGTAGAAACTTCAGCACCAACCCATTTTGGAATATCAAAGGTTTGATATTCATTTTCTAACTCAATTTCAGCAACCACAAGCCCTGAGTTATCTCCTAAAAATTCATCTACCTCCCACAAAAAACCATGATGGTGAATATGATATCGTTTTTTTTCAATAAGCGAAGTACAAAATTGTTGAAGTAAATATTCAGCATCTTCAATGGGGATTTCATATTCAAACTCAGATCGTGTAATTCCTTCATTTTCGCCCTTAATGGTTATAAATGCTTTTTCTCCCATAACTCTGATTCGAACTAAGGGTTCTGAATTTTGTTGAAAATATCCCTGTTTACAAAACAATGGCGATGCCAATGATTTGAATACATCTGAGGTTATTAAAAACTTTTTCTCTATTTCTTTAGCCATTTGGTAAAATATTGTTACATACTAAAATTAAGAAGGATTTAGGCTTCTGTAAATAATTATATGTAAACTTAGGGCTGTATTTAGGAGAAAAAATGGCAAACAAAAAATATAACTGGGCAATGGTGTTTGTATTGACAATGATTCCACTGGTAGGAATTTTTGGTACAGCAGCGTATATTTATTTCAATGGTATTGTTTGGCAAGAACCTGTAATATTAATTTCTGGATGGTGGTTAGCTGGAATGGGTATTACTTTTGGTTATCATCGATTATTTGCTCATCGAAGTTTTAAAGCTCATCCTGTGGTTCAATTTATTGCCATGCTTTGTGGTTCTGCAGCTCTCCAAAATACAATCTTAAAATGGAGCTCTGACCATAGGATTCATCATAATAAATTAGACACTGATGAAGATCCGTATAGTATTACAAAAGGATTTTTCCACGCACATATTGGATGGATAATTGAAGATAAACCCACTGATATTAAAGGGGTTCATGATTTGGAGAAAAATCCAATTGTTATATTTCAATATAAATATTATTGGTTAATTGGAATTGGCCTATCTTTTATTTTTCCGATGTATTTGGGTTATTTATACGGACGGCCATTAGGTGGCTTGTTATGGGGTGGATTCCTTCGGGTAACCTTTGTACACCATTTTACATTTTTTATCAACTCCCTATGTCATTTTGCAGGAAAGCGCACATTTGAACCAGAAAGTACGGCTCGTGATTCTTGGTGGGTGGCATTTTTTACTTTTGGAGAAGGATTCCATAATTTCCACCATAAATTTCAGTGGGATTATCGAAACGGTATTCGGTGGTATGATTTTGATCCAGGGAAATGGGCTATTAAGTTTTTATCGTTCTTTAAATTAACTACTGATATTCGTAAGGTAGAGGAATATAAAATCCTACGTGCACGGTTCAATGGTTTAAAAGATAGTTTCCAATTGCAATACCCTCAAGTTCCCGAAAAAGTTCAAGCGCTTTATCAAGTAAAAGTAAAAGAAGTACAAGAGCAATCACGAAAGATTTATGATGCGTGGCATGAGTTTGATAAAGAATTCAAAGCGTTGAAGGAAGTTGGATTTAAAGACAAATTCCAAAAAGCCGCAATGAAACAAAAACGTAAAATGTTACGTATGGAATATGCATCAACATTAAATGCACTCTCTATTTTATTGATGAGTTTAAAAAGTGGAAACTATATTCAAGGATAGATTACTCGTCTAATATAATATTCAAGACGAGAATTATATCAACAACATTGACCTCACCATCTTCGTTGAGGTCTCCAATCAAATTATCACAATCATTTGTGGGCCCATCTAGAATAATGTTTACAATATGCACGATGTCAATTACATTCCACACACCATCATTGTTTAAATCACCAATTTCCTGATCACCACAAGGTGAGTCCAGAATGGTTAAATTTACTGGAATATTTACAAAGGATTGATGAAAGTCATTGGTGCTTAATTTTAGGTCATAACTATAATAGCCATCAGTAAGATTTGAAGTATCAAAAGCTAAGGAAATAATTTCTGAAGCAGATGGTTGAATATCCAAATTGAGTGGTGACACTGATAACCAAGATGGCTTTCCTTTAATTTCAATACTTGAGTTATTCGTCATATAGTCTTGGTTTACAACTACACTTAGACCAGAACTACCATCACTATTTTGAATCCCAATAGTTGAAGAATTTAAATCCCCACTCATACTTCGATAATTAAATTTTATATCTCCATTTGGATGTAGAACAGCCTGAAAATCAAAATATCCATCCATGTCGCTTCCACCAGTCCACCTACGCACATTATCAAACCAAATCACGGCTCGCTCTGAATTTACATGATAGCGAACATATCCATCCATATTTGTACTGTTTGATTCATTAATGGGGTTCAAATCATCCCAAAAAGGGAAGATGGCATTTAAAGGAGATTCCCCATTTGGCAATACAGTGTTTTCCCAAGCATTATTATCTGAACCCAATCCTATCCACCCATTTGCATTTACAATTAAGGATGAATAATATGAATCATAATAATAAAAGTTAAAAGGGAGGTTTATGGTTTGGTCAGCGGCTTCATCATTATGAGAGAAAGTAAGGGTAGAATTATCGTTGCTAATATCAATCCATTCATAGCTAACATCTGCTTGTGATTGGTCTTTCCAGTCATAGCCAAAGGGGTCAATATTTATGCTAAGGTCCATCTGTCCAGTATTTGTTACTGTTAGCATTTCTTCATGGTTTTCAACAATACCCAATTCCACATTAACTTCATTTGGAGCTACAGAAATTTCAGGTCCCCCCACAATTGTTGCAAGTGCGTAGAATGCATTTATTCGCCCCCAACCCGTTTCTAAATCATATCCATCATTTTGAATATCCACTGAACTTATTTGCATGATAGTACGCACGGCTTCTGGAGTAAGTTCTGAATCTAAAGATAATACTAATCCTGCAACTCCTGCAGCATGTGGGCATGCAGATGACGTTCCATTAAAAGTGGAAGTATATCCACCATTATTACTGGTAGTGTGGATTCTTACACCCGGAGCAACAAAATCCAACCCATTTCCATAGTTACTTCCCCAATAGTTTTCATTATCACAGGATGAGTAGTCTTTTCGTTCATTACAAGGAGAGAGCGCACCCACAGAAATGCAATTATCATAATTTGCAGGATAGCTCACTGTACTTGCGTTATCGTTTCCTGATGCTGCAAAAACAGTAGTTCCATTCTCTGTAGCATAATTAATTGCATTATCAAAATAGGATACAAAAGCACCTCCACCTAAACTCATACTAATAACATCTGCACCATTATCTGATGACCAAACTACGCCATCTGCAATTTCAGTATCTTCACCAAAACCATCATCTGACATAATTTTTACTGGAAGAATCAGACAATCCCAGCAAATACCTGCAATGCCCATATTATTATTGCCTTTTGCAGCAGCAATTCCGGCACAGGCAGTACCATGGCCATTCCCATCTGTAGGAGAGTTGTCATTTCCAATAAAATCATATCCTTGCAGGAGACGTCCAGTAAATTCTTCGTGAGAATTTACCCCAGTATCTAATATTGCAATTATGGTTTCATCATCCCCTGTGGTAACATCCCAAGCATCTTCTGCCCCAATATCACATCCTGGCGTTCCTACATTTCCACCATAATAGGCATCTGCTTGCCCCGTATTATTTAATGCCCATTGATCTGAATAGTAATCATCATTTGGCACAGTATTAATTCTTTTTTGATAGCTAAACTCAGAATAATTTATAATTGGTAATGTTTCTATTTCAGTTTGAACAGATTTTAAATCAACGGGATTATCAAACTCAATGGTATAGTATTGATGCAGTTCATGCTTGATGTAAAGTGGATTATAAGATTTTATAGATGAAAAGGTGGGATGAATTTCAAAATTGCTATGTTTACTAATTATGTCATTTAATTGAGGAAGGTGATTTTTAGTAAAAGGTCTATCAACACCAATGATTGGAGCATCATTAAACTTTATGACCAGTTTATTTGATGCAACTTCATATTCGTCAATTTTTTGCCATGTTGACGCTAAGGCAATATTAAAATTTGTTATTATTATAGAAAAAATTAACCATATTCGAATATTTAACATATTCTCCCTTCATGAATTCTTTGGAATAATTCTTAGATTTAAGGTACATCTCCATGTGAAAAATTAAAAATCTAATTATTATTTCAACATGTAACAGATTAGCTTCAATCTTCTTTTATCTTAAAATTATTGTTAAATTTTGCACTTATTTGGAAAGGGGCGATATGAATTACATCAAATCAATTTTATTAATTACACTTTTTACCTTGGGGTTATCCCAAAATGAATTTTCTCAAGGACCTTACGGAACAGGATATTTTGATACTGCGGGGCCGTTTTCTCTTGTAGATTTAAACACGATGCCTGTAGGTGACATCAATCTCGATCAAATTGTAAATATTCAAGATATTGTTCTCACGGTTGGTAGCATTTTGGGTACAATTACTCTCACCGAAGATCAATTAGACATTGCAGATATCAATAATGATAATATTATTGATATATTAGACATCGTACAATTAGTAAATTCAATTTTAAATCCTCTACCACCTGAGTGGGATTTTGAAACAAACTGGACCGGTGGCGATATTTATATTTTCCTTCAATATGATCCTAACACCGCAAATTCTGTGGGGATGTGGAATTCAAATACAAAAGCAGATTTTTTAAATAATTCCCCAGGGAATGTGCATTACTTCTTCTTATCTGCACGTACTTACGCTCACAATGATGTATCAAATATGAGAGATGAATTTTATGAGGTCTTAGCAGACTTTAGTGAAGAAGACCAAGCCCATTGGGAAAGTCATCTTCATTTTGTGCCAGAAAGAACATACGATTTTGGTAATTGGATTACTGAATCTATAAATGGTGTATATGGTTTTGCCATTGATGGGTTCCAACAGATTCGTCAACTGGGGTATTTAGGAAACCCTGCATCTTTTACGGGAACCTATCTTAGCTATGTTGCCCACGAAGCGGTTTATCTTAATTATGAATTGGAGACATTTTTGCCAACAGGTGAAGAATATGACGAAATTACTATTTATGATGAGGAAATATATACAGGGTGGTGGGCAGCAACTACAACAAAGTTAGTTGATTTACCATCTGATGAAGAACTACAACAATACACAAAAATGGAAGTTGATTTATTAAGAGGATGCCCTGATGGAAGTGGAGGTTATAGCGATGCTGGATGTGATGAATATGATAGAATAGCTCGAATGTTTATTTGTCATGGGCAGTGTAGCGAAACAGAATATTTTTTTGATGCAGATTCGGTAAATTGTCAATATTCTTGGGACTCTAACGAAAGTGTTTGTTTTAATATAACATATTTTGATGATCAGACATTGGATTCTTGTGGAGATGAGAATTGGGATTATGATAGGAATTGTGAAGAAATAAGCAGATGGATTACACCTTTTGGTAGGCAACCACGTCATTTAACAGATATTTCGCCATTTATTTCAACATTACGTCCAGGAGGGCCTAAATTGTTTAAATTTCAAGAATCGGGCTGGCCAAATAGTTTACTTACTATGAAATTAAGATTATATGATGAAACTTCTAGCGAAATTAATCCAAAAGAATATCAACCAATGTGGTCCGGAACAGTTGGCTTTAATTCAGATTATGATGAAAACAGACCACCATTAGTTTTTAATGTACCGGAACAAGTAGAAAAAATAGAATTTGTAGCATTCATTACAGGACATGGCTGGGGAAATAATACATGTTATAATTGTGCTGAATTTTGCAATTCAAAACATATTTTTTCATTAAATGGTGGTGTTTACGATTTTGAAAGAGCATTTCCAAATGCAGGTTCTAATGATTATTGCATGAGTACAGAAGCTATTTCTGAAGGAGTTATTCCAAATCAGGGTGGTACCTGGGGGTATGGTCGTGCAGGTTGGTGTCCTGGACAAGATGTTAAACCATATATTATTGATATAACAGATTACGTAGAGATGGGATCTGAAAATATATTAGATTATAGTGCATGTAGAGTTTCTGGTAATTCATGCGTCACTCCTCCTAGTTGTGGTACTTGTGGTTACTGTCCTGAAATTGCATTTTCTTCATATATCATTTACTATTATTAATGAAAGGCTCCTTCGTGAGCCTTTTTTATGTGATTCAGCTTACATATTGAAAGTGTGATTTATCATATATTTCTGACGTAGATATTGAGTCTTTTGAAGGAGGTTCGAAGGAGGAAGGAATGATTTATAAATTACATCCAAAAAAGTCTAATGAAAGCAAAGTAAAAATTGATGCAGATTCACGTGATGCAGCCATTAGTTATTTTTCTGCACTACTTCATCTAAAAAAAAGAGATTTACTCCAAATTTATAAAGTTGATAGGTAAAAATAGATTAAGTATTAATCTTTAACTTCACACTTTATCCCATTCGTATATAATCGTTAAATTTTCTGTCTATGACAGACCACATTTCATCACCCTATGAAATTAATTTACAAACTGAAATCACCTACTTAAAAGGTGTAGGACCTGTACGTGCAGAAGCGCTTCAAGATATAGAAATTTCTACGGTTGGGGATTTGCTTTACCATTTTCCACGACGATATTTAGACAGAAGAACCATCAAGAGGATTTCCGAGTTACACGTTAAGGATAGTGCCGTTGTAATGGGAAAAGTGAAATCTTTTGGAGTAAAATCCGCCAAACGACGAAAGTTTTTTGAAATGGTTATAGAGGATGATTCAGGAGAAATCAAATGTGTATGGTTTCAGGGGATTTCATGGATTTCGGATAAATTTAATGTGGGTGAAAGTATTGCCATTTTCGGTAAGGTAGAATTCTACAATGGCTTTAAAATGGTTCACCCTGAATTTGATTTATTAGATGATGCCGATCAAGTTAATACAGGAAAAATCATACCATTATATGCTTCTACCTCTCGGTTAAAGTCTGTAGGGCTTGATAGTCGTGGATTTAGGAAAATTATCATGTCTGCATTTGAGTTGTTAAATATGAATATTCCCGACTATTTTTCAACATCAATTCGAAATGAAGATGGACTTATTCCATTACATCAAGCCATGATGAATATTCATGAACCTCGTGATGAACAAGAACTAAAAAAAGCCATCTTTAGACTAAAATATGATGAACATTTTTTCCTTCAATTGCTAATGGCACTTCGTCGTCAATCAATAAAAGTGAAACATGGAACTCCATTTGCTTCCATTGGTCCATATACAAAAAAGATTTATGATAGTTTAGACTTTCAATTAACTAATGCCCAAATTAATGTACTTAAAGAAATTCGGCAAGACTTAGCACAATCTTCACCAATGAATAGATTAATTCAAGGGGATGTTGGTTCAGGGAAAACCATAGTGGCTATGCTTTCAGCATCAATAGTTATTGGTGGAGAAGGACAAGTTGCTGTAATGGCTCCTACTGAAATTTTAGCAGAGCAACATTATATTAGTTTTAAAGAATGGTGCGATAAAGTTCAAATTACTTGTGCGTTGTTAACAGGGAGTAAAACTAAAAAATCTCGTGCCCCTATTTATGATGGACTGGAGAAAGGTAAAATTCAGCTTCTTGTAGGTACTCATGCACTTATTCAAGAAGATGTAAAATTCCAAAATTTGGGATTAATCATTATCGATGAACAACATCGATTTGGTGTAGAACATCGGAAGCAACTCATTCAAAAAGGCCTTAATCCACATGTTTTAGCCATGACAGCAACACCAATTCCGCGCACCCTTGCCTTTACTATTCATGGGGATATGGATATTTCAATCATTGATGAATTACCCAAGTCGCGTATTCCAATCATAACAAAAGTGGTGGAACCTCCTCGATTGCAAAAAGTATATGATTTTTTGAAAAAAGAAATGGATGCCGGGCGGCAATGTTTTATTGTTTATCCTCTCATTGAAGAGTCTGAAAAAATGGATTTAAAGGCTGCAGAATCTGGTTATGAAAATCTAAAAGATTCAATTTTTAAAGATTACACACTGGGATACATTCATGGTAGAATGAAAAATGAAGAGCGTGATAAACAAATGGAAGCCATGGCTAAGGGAGAAATTCAATGTTTAGTGGCAACCACTGTTATTGAAGTTGGAATAAATATTCCCAATGCTACAGTGATGATTATTGAGAACGCAGAGCGATTTGGACTCACTCAATTACATCAATTACGCGGGCGCATTGGCAGAGGTGAGCATCAAGGATATTGTGTTTTGGTTAAACATAAGCACACTAAAGATGCAAACCATCGATTAAAAGTTATGGAAAGTACATCAAATGGTTTTAAAATCTCCGATGAAGACCTTAAATTGAGGGGTCCGGGAGAGTTCTTTGGAACACGTCAACATGGGTATATTAAATCAAAAATTGCAAATTTTGTAGAAGATGGTCCCATTATTCGGTTGGCACGGAGCCGTGCAGTTCAAGTTGTACACGATGACCCTCAGTTAAATGATGTTAATAATAGAGGTGTCCGACTACAATTTCTTAATAATTATCAACATATGTTAGAGTATATAAATATTAGTTAATATGAAAAAATTACATATCATTTTTGCCAGTTTATCATTTCTTATTTCGTTTATCATTTATGTAATGACCATGGCGCCCACTACTTCATTTTGGGATTGTGGCGAATTCATTGCAACGTCGGTAATTATGGGAGTACCTCACCCTCCCGGAACACCATTATATTTAATACTGGGGAATTTCTTTTCACAGCTTCCATTTTTTGACGATTTAGGTGCGCGAGTTAATTTGATTTCTCCGTTAGCCAGCGCCTTTGCAGTGATGTTTTTATATCTTATTGGGGTACAGCTTATCGAAGAATGGCGAGGAAGAGCATCTTCAATTTCTGACCAAATAATTGCATATGGTAGTGCATTTATTGGGGCAATGACATTTGCTGTTACCGATTCTCACTGGTTTAATGCTGTTGAGGCAGAAGTATATGCACTCTCTACATTTTTTACGGCAATTTGTGTATGGTTGATATTGGCATGGAGCCGTCACTCTGGTGAAAGTGGAAATGTTCGATACATCATAATCATCGCCTATATGTTAGGGTTGGCAACAGGTATTCACCTATTAAATCTGCTTACATTACCATTTATTGCATTAATTGTATATTTTAAAAAATATGAGCTTTCAGTTCAAGGATTTGTTGCCACCATTGGCATTACACTTCTTGCCTTTATGACTATTTACTTAGGTATAATTAAGGGGCTACCCAATATGGCCAATGAGTTTGGATTATTGGTACCCTCATTGGTAGTTGTAGCAATTTTTGCTATCACTGCATATATGATAAAATCTAATAATCCTCAATGGTCTGTAATTTTAACATGTGTTGTAATGATTTTTATGGGCTTCTCCACATATGCCACAATTTTTATACGTGCTACACAACATCCAAATATTAATGAAAATAATCCTGATACTATTGAGGGCGCATTAGCATATATGAATCGAGACCAGTATGGAGATTGGTCAATATTAGATAGAGCATCAACATTAAAACGCCCAGAAAATCAGTATTGGAATCGATACGTAAAAAACAAAAATAATCCCACTTCACAAGAGGTAAGAAATTTTGTATGGAATTACCAATTTAAAGAGATGTATTTACGGTATTTCTTCTGGCAATTTGCTGGGAAAGAGGACTATGCCACACGTTCTTGGGAAATTACAAAATTAGATGGGAGTCTAATCAAAAAGTTACAAGGTATAAACTGGTTTAGATATGGGCTTCCCCTTGCATTATTATTTGGTATAGCTGGGATGGGGCATCATTTTTATCGTGATCCCAAGCGTGCCTTGGCAGTATTGGCCCTATTTTTAGCAACAGGATTGATGATTATTGTGTATCTCAATCAATATGACCCTCAACCAAGAGAACGGGATTATTCCTATGTGGGGAGCTTCTTTGCATTTTCAATATGGATTAGTATTGGATTAGCTGGACTTCTGGAACGAGTAAAAGAATTATTATCTAATAACTCTCTATCTAAAATGGTAAATGTTGGATTGCTTAGTGCAATTTTTGTAGCCATGCCATTTACCATGGTATATACAGATTATCATGAGCATGATAGAACTGGAAATTATGTGGCATGGGATTATGCCTATAATATGTTAAACTCCTGTGAACCAAATGGGATTATTTTTACTAATGGTGATAATGATACATTCCCACTCTGGTATATACAAGAAGTAGAAGGGGTTCGTAAAGATGTTCGTGTAGTAAATTTAAGTTTATTGAACACACCGTGGTATATTGAGCAATTAAAAAACCAAGAGCCAAAAATTCCACTTCAGATTAAAGATGTACACATTCCCCAAATTGATCCCATTATAGGTACAGGAATGGCATTGGAAAAATGGACTACAGAATGGACATCAATGAAACGCCAATTAGCCAATTATTTTGCCCGTGAAGGTCATCGCTATACATTGCGAGAACATGGTATTCCCATGGAATGGGCAAATGTTGATGCCACAGTACATTTATATGACCATCCTCTTCAATTTAAAATTAAACCCACAATCAGCAATTATTTACGTGTGCAGGATATTATGGTGTTGGAAATCATTGATGATGTTGAAAAAGATCGGCCGGTTTATTTTGCTGTAACCGTTTCACCAAGTAATCGGATGTCTTTAGACCCCTATTTAGAGATGGAAGGGTTAGTATATCGAATCACCCATAATAAATCTCAAGAGGGTCAACTTTCTCCACGTCTTAATTACGGGAAGATGAAATCAAATATTACCCAAACATCAAATTCAGATTTTATAGTAAAAACGCCTGAAGATTATGAAACCCATTTTACTAATAATGAGGGATTATATAGATATACAAATTTGAATAATGACGAGGTGTATTTTAGCAGTAATATTCAGCGATTAATTCAAAATTATCGTTCTGGATTTTTGCAATTAGCCTTAGATGATTTATATTCATCAGACAACGATGGAAAATCTCGAACCGTAGAATTATTATCTAAAATGGATGAGTATTTTCCATCTTCAGTAATCCCTGTTTCTGATCCAGAATTAGATATCCAAATTGGTCGAATATATAATCAAGCAGGCGTACCAGAAAATCTGCGAGAACGATTACAATCTTTGCGAAGTAGAGAAGATATTGGCATTGATACCTATTTTTATATTGGCCAAGTTTATTTAAATGAGCTTAAGGATACTACGGCTGCCATAGAATTATACAATGAAATGAAAATGGAACATCCTTATTTAAGCGATATTCGATTAGCATTAGTGCAAATTTATTCTCAAAATGAAGACTTTGTAAATGCTATTAAAGAGCTTGAAGAATGGTTAGAAGTAAGCCCAAACAATCAACAAGCCAAAGATTTATTGAAGTATTTGGAGACACAAGCATAAATAATGCCCCAAACGTCCATTATCATCCCGCACTTTAATGGGGAAATAATATTAGAGGAATGTTTAGCTTCTTTGGGGGACACCATTTCTCTTGAAAGCTCTGAAATTATTGTGGTAGATAATGGCTCAACAGACAATAGTATTTCCATGTGTCGAGAGAAATTTCCTTATGTTGTCGTTATTCAATCTGATAATAATAGAGGATATGCAGGGGGGTGCAATTTTGGTGCTCAATTTGCACAAGGAGAGTTCTTAATATTTCTTAATAATGATACCATTCATAAAAATAAATGGATTGACTCTCTACTAAAAAAAATTCAATCAGATAATAAAATCGCATCAGTCCAACCTAAAATTTTGAATTATTTTGAATCAGATAAATTCGATTATGCTGGAGCATGTGGTGGTCATATAGATATTTTTGGATATCCCTTTTCACGAGGAAGAATTTTTGATACCACTGAATGTGATAATGGCCAATATGAAAACAGTGATCAAATTTTTTGGGCCAGTGGAACAGCATTTATCACTAAAAAACTTATATTTGAAAAAGTAGGTGGATTTGATGAAACATTATTTGCCCATATGGAAGAAATTGATTACCACTGGAGGTGTCATCTCATGGGATATGATGTGTGGGTAGAACCGCAGTCTGTAATTCACCATCAAGGCGGTGCAACATTGGCTTATGGCTCTCCAGAAAAGACGTACCTTAATCACCGAAACAGCTTCTTATTGCTACTGACCAATTATTCATTTTTAGTATCTTTATATTTATTTTTGCCTCGATTATTTATGGAATTTTTATCATTAATAAAATATACATTTTCTTTTCAATTTAGGCATTCATGGGCACAATTACGAGCATTGGGGTGGATTCTTCTACATCCACATGTCATTGCTAAAAGACGATGGAAAACGTGGAGATTAAGAAAAATAAAAGATGGTGAGCTAATTAAAAAAATGCATAATTTGCCCGTTGTATGGCAATATTTTGTTAAACAATTAAAAACATATAGCCAAGTAAGAGAGGCAAAATAATGGAATGGATTTATGATCCCAATGCGTGGATTGCTCTACTCACGTTAACAAGTTTAGAAATTGTATTGGGAATAGATAATATAATTTTCATCTCAGTATTAGTAGGGAGATTGCCTGAAGAACAACGTGACAAGGGCCGAAATTTTGGACTCATGTTGGCAATGGTTTCTCGAATATTACTATTACTTTCTATCACATGGGTGATGAAATTGAATACTCCAATTATTGAGTTATTTAATTATTCATTATCAGGTAGGGATTTAATTATGCTTATAGGCGGATTATTCCTGTTAGCAAAAAGTACCCATGAAATTCATGAATCTATAGAGGGTGATGGTCATGGAGTGACTGATGCAATTTCAACAACAGCATCATTTTCCAGTGTAATATTGCAAATTACGGTGATTGATATTGTGTTCTCCCTTGATTCTGTAATTACTGCAGTTGGGTTAGCAGATCAAGTTATAATTATGGTGATGGCAATTATTATTTCAGTAATTATTATGATTATTTCTGCATCATCAATTGGTGATTTTGTAGATCGACACCCTACAGTAAAAATGTTGGCATTGAGTTTCCTTATTCTCGTGGCAGTTACATTGGTGGCAGAGGGATTACACTTTCATTTCCCCAAAGGATACATCTACTTTGCAATGGCATTCTCATTTTGTGTAGAATTATTAAATATGCGTATGAGGAAAGTATAAAAATCTTCTTGGAATTAATTGACCACAACATTCAAATTGTGAATACATTATAGGACATTAAGCATGGAAAATGCATTTTGGAAAAATATATTTAAAAAAGCAGACGGTGCAGAATCCCAAACATTACTGGCATTAAAGCAGGTGCCTATTTTTCAGGGTTTATCTGATAGAGAATTCAATTCAATTTCAAAAATTGTACATCATCGAACTTTTGATGAAGGGGAATTTATCTTTAAATCTAGGACTCCAGGATTAGGAATGTACATTATTTTGCATGGGCAAGTAAAAGTTCATGGTGGGGATACAGATGGAAAAGAAATTGAATTTGCTACATTAAATTCAGGAGATTTTTTTGGAGAAATTTCCCTTATAAGCGAAGATGATAGAAGTGCCAATGCCTCAGCAGTTAGTAATTGTGAATTGGTGGCATTTTTTAGAACAGATTTATTAGAGATAATTACACGATCACCAAAATTAGGGAATAAGATATTGCTTAATTTAGCCACCGTTTTAGGGAATAGACTCACTCATACCAATGAACTTCTCACCAATGGAGTTGAATAAGTGAGGCAATCACCTTTAAGTGCGTTGGTTCGCAATCTATTTTGGATTATCCCCCTGTTTATAACTATCAGTTTATGGGAGTTCACCTCTCCCATCATACTTCAATTGGTGTTAGCATTTATTGGCATGATTGTACTAAACCCATTGGTAAATTGGATAGAAAGTATTACTCAAAAAAGAGGATGGTCAGTATTTTTGGTGATGGCATCCGTTCTTATATTTTGGATTATTCTATTTAAAACTATTTTCCCTGTATTAAGCCATCAAGCCAAAGAATTTCAAACCCTGCTTTCCATGGAAACTTTCTTACATCTACGTCAAAAAATAGAAATAATTTCAAAAGATTTACTCCCCCTATTTATGTATGAGCAGGTGAACAGTTTGCTCATATCTTTAGATGATGCCATGTTAGAAATTTGGGAAATTGCCATGGCGGATATTCAGGGGATGTTAAGTCGAGCAGGAAATATCGTTATTGCAGTGGGGTCATTGGCGATGTCTCTTATGTTTATGGTGGTTTTTTTAGTCTTTCTACTATTAGATGGTCAAAATTTTAAGCGTGCATTTATTCATGCTATTCCCAATCAATATTTTGAAATGACGATGAAAATTGTAGATAAAATTGGTTCATCCATAAGTGCCTATATTCGTGGGCAACTTTTGGCAGCATTATCGGTGGGGATTACATCCATTATTGGTTTATATATACTCCAATGGATTACAGGCATTCAAATACCATATACATATATTATTGGCTGTGTTGCAGGAATTAGCAATTTAATTCCATTTATTGGACCTATAATGGGGATGATTCCAGCAATAGTCATTTATTTAGTAAGTGATCAACTAGTGCCAGTTCAATTTGTTTATGTATTGGGCATTATTGGTGTTTTCGCCATTGTTCAGCTCATAGACAATATTATAGTTTCTCCCATTATCATGTCTGGAAGTGTAGGATTACATCCTATGTTTGTCATTATATTTGTAATGGTAGGTGGGTCTATTGCAGGTCCACTTGGGATGCTTTTTGCAGTACCTATTGCAGCTATCCTCAAAGTAATAATTGAAGAGCTCAAATGGGGATTTAAACATTACAAGTTTTTGTAATATTATTTAATTGTTTACTTTAAAAGGGCGGGTATATCCCGCCTTTAATTTTTAGATTCACTCCAAATAACCGCAAGGACCACAAGAATTCCGCCAACCCATCCCCAGAATCCAAGTAAATCGCCGATGATCCACCACGAAAAGAGGGCAGCAAATACAGGTTCAAGGCTAAAAATGAGTGCAGTTTCACTGGGACTTAAAATCTGTTGAGCCCACACCATAATTAATATGGCAAAAGTAGTGGCAATAATTCCGGTCATGAGTAATGCATTAATAAGTTGAGCTGTCCATTGCGGAGGGGTAGATTCAAATAAACCACTACATAAAAATGAGAATGCAGTTACAGACATAACTTGAATGAGGAAAAATCGCCTTACATGGATTCCTTGTTTGGCATACTTGTCTTGTAGAATGATGTGAATGGCAAAACAAGTAGCACATCCAAAAGTAAAAATATCCCCCCAACTAATGCCTGATCCTCGTGGATCTAAAAGTAGATATAGTCCAAATGTTGCCATTGCAACGGCAGTCCATATTCGTGAAGAGATTTTTTGAATATTTGCCATCACCAACATTAATGGCACCATGATGATGCTAATGCTTGTTATAAATGCAGATTTACTGGGTGTAGTGGATGTATATATATCATTTTCCCATAAACCAAAATTTTGAAAAGCATAGCCTGCAAATAGAAAAAATCCACAAAGCACACCACCTTTTAGCTCGTGAATTTCTAATTGAAAAATGTTTTGTCTCACCAATAAAAATGTGCATAATGATGCAATAAGAAAACGATATGCTCCAAATGTAAAGGGCAGGGCATCATTTAAACCTTCCTTTACCATTACAAAAGTTGCACCCCATGCCAATGTGGTAAAAACAAGGCCAAACTGCGCCATTCTGCGTGTATCTGAAAACCACTGCATGGTTATTTATATCCTACAAAAATACTGCATACACCAAATGTTAAATCATATACTTCTGCTTTTTCAAACCCAGATTCTATCATTAAATGACAAATTTCTTGACGAGGAGGGAAATGGTCAACAGACTCAGGAAGATATCGATAAGCATCTGCTCTTGATATAAGTGCACCAAGGCGAGGCAAAATATGTCTAAAATAAAATTGGTATAAACTATTAAAAATTTTAGATTTTGGTTCAGAAAACTCTAAAATCAATAATTGACCGTCTTTTTTTAATACACGATTAAACTCTGTGAGGGCTGTATCATAATGGCCGATGTTTCTAAATCCAAATGAAATGGTAAGTCGATCAAAAGAATTATCTTTAAATGGCAGATGTTCACCATCGCCTTGTAAAAATGTAGTATTTTCAGAATATCCAAATTTGTGTGATTTTTCTTTGGCGATTTTCACCATATTATAGGCATAATCTAAACCTATAGTTTGAACATTGTATTTTTTTAAAATGGCAAAAATAACATCGCCTGTTCCGGTAGCAACATCTAAAATATTTTGATTATCAGAGATTTCGGCATATTGAACCAGTTTTTTCCGCCAATAATAATCGAGTCCAAAGCTTAAAAGGTGATTGAGTAGGTCGTATCGATGAGATACATCTTCAAACATCCCTTGAACGTATTTTTTCTTTTCTTTTCCTGAATGTATAAATTCTGACATTGTAAAATTAGTGATTTTTAGAAGGGGGAAATTTACAGAAGATATGTGTAAAGAATAGTCAATTGGTTGGTAAGAGTTTGTAAGTGGTGTAAATTATCGCCCTAATTTTTAAATATATGGCGACTAAAATCCAAAAAATTAAAGACCTACAATCAGGATTAGAATTGGCAATAGAAAAGGCAACCCATAATGGGTGTGGAATTTTGTTTTCCTTT
This sequence comes from uncultured bacterium, assembly GCA_964419445.1. GTDB lineage: Bacteria > Fidelibacterota > Marinisomatia > SCGC-AAA003-L08 > D37C17 > JABHHG01. The sequence goes on along the minus strand of CAYQPE010000011.1, from coordinate 5,742 downwards.
TCATTTCAATTTGAAGCCAGAGATTTATTACCTCTTTTATCTCATCCTGCAGATAAAAATAAACATCGCATATATTGGGAGCAACCGGGAAAGAATTTTGCATTGGCAGGATTGGGAAATGTAATTACGTTGGACTCCTCTGATAAATGTACATTGGTTGATATTCAGAATACAGTAAAAACATATTTTGAAAATGCGGTTCATATTTCGGCACATTCGTCTGTAAATCCGGTATTTTTGGGAGGCCATGCCTTTACTCCAAATACAGATTCAGGTGATACATGGGAATCGTTCCCTCGAGCCAGTTTTATTCTACCTGAATGTTTAGCCACTTTAAATGATGATGGCTGTTGGCTCACAGTTTCAAAATTGGTGAATCCGTCAGATGAAATTAACTCACTAAAACGAAATTTTGAACGCAATTGTATGCACTATGCAAAGCGATTGCCGGTTACATTACCTCCACTAAAGCATATCCCCGTAGATATGTATAAAGATATTCCTTCTAAATCAGAATATGAAAATATTATTTATTCTGTATTGGAGCGAATAAAACCAGAAAAATTGGAAAAGGTGGTGATTTCACGTTCCCATCAAGTGAAGGTGGGAAAAGATTTTTCAGCCATTTCAGCATTGCAAGTGTTGCGAAATATGTATCCCAAATGCACAAATTTCTTCTTCAATTTTCCTGATTCAGGTGTCTTTTTTGGAGCAACGCCTGAACGATTAATCAGTAAATCAAAACAACAAATTCAAACGGAAGCTCTTGCAGGAACCATTGCTCGGGGAAGAAATATGGAAGAAGATCGACTCCTTGCTGAAACATTGTTTGACAGCCATAAAGAGCGAGAAGAACATCGTTTTGTTATTGAGCAAATTAAACGCAGACTTCAAACATTAATTTCAGATATTGATATTTCAAAAGAGCCTGAAATCTTTAAATTAAAAAATGTACAACATCTAAAAACACCAATTTCTGCACAATTAGAAAATGGGGAAAATATTTTAGATTTAGTAAACTTATTACATCCTACCCCAGCCGTTGCTGGCACACCCATGGAAGAAGCCAAAGATGTAATTCGTGAACTTGAACCACATGATAGAGGCTGGTATTCTGGGCCTGTTGGGTGGATAAATCCTGCTGGTGACGGTGATTTTTTTGTAGCACTCCGTTCTGCATTGGTGAAAAATGAGGAAGCACATATTTTTGTAGGCGGTGGTATCGTTTCAGAGTCTTTACCTAATCAAGAGTGGATTGAAACTGAGCTTAAACTACAGCCTATTATCTCAGCGATATCAGGTGGTCAAATGTAAATGGGGAGTAGTACTGAGCAGTTAAACTATGACTGGTCCTATCATATTGCCCACCGATTGTATGAATTGGGCGCGAGGACAGTTTGTATTTCTCCCGGATCCAGAAACACACCGCTCACATTAGCCTTTTTAGATTATAAAAAATTTAATTGTATTAGTCATATCGATGAGCGGTCTGCAGGATTTTTTGCATTAGGCTGTTCACTTTATAATCAATCTCCAGCAGTATTAATAAGCACTTCAGGGACCGCTACTGCAAATTATTTACCTTCAATTGTAGAGGCAAACCAAAGCCGTGTACCTTTAATAATTATCACAGCAGATAGACCTCCACAACTGGTGGGAACCGGTGCAAATCAAACGATCAACCAGAAGAACATTTATGGCTACCATGTACGTCAATTTGTTGATGTAGGAATGCCTCAAGAAATTACTACAAAATTAGATAGTGACATTTATTCACTTTACCAATTTTCCATGGGTAAAAATTGGAGTGGGAAAAGGGTAAGTCCATCAGGTCCAGTACATATTAATGTTCCCTTTGATGAACCATTATATTTGCAAAATAGAAAGGTAAAAGAGATGGAAGAGGAAATTTCACACCCCTTTCCCATGTCAGTTGACATAGAGCCAAAGATAAATATAAAAGATATAAAATTTCCCCTAATTGTATGTGGTCGTTTAAATCAACCTATTGAAGGGATTTTAGAATTTTCAGAACAAATTCATGCCCCTATCTTTGTTGATCCATTGTCACAAATGAGATTTGGTATTGAACATCCTAATTTGATTTCAAGTTATGATTTGTTTTTAGATTCAGTACATATTAATCCGGATTTAATTATTCGATTTGGTGCTAAGCCCGTTTCAAAAAAACTAAACTCATTATTAGATGAGTGGAATTCTAAGTCCATTTTAATTGATGAGTGCGGTCGTTTTAATGATGATTGCCTCCAAGTTGTATCAGAAAAATTTGATGAAGCAATGAGTACTCTCTCAACCCAAATAAAATTAAATGATAATAAATGGGTGGCTTCAATTCAAGAAATTGATAAAAAAACTAAGCAGTTTGTTCAGGATAAAATTTTAGATGTATGGTTTGAGGGCAATATTGCCAAGCTAAGTCTTTCATCTCTGAAAAGTGATTGGAATTTTGTAGTGGGGAATTCAATGCCAATTCGTGATATAGATATGTTTGGGATTGAGCATAATGCAAGAATCAATATTTTTTCCAATCGAGGGGCAAGTGGTATTGATGGAATAAATTCTACTGCATTAGGGATTGCTTATCAATCCAATAAAAAGACGCTTTTACTCATTGGTGATTTAAGTTTTATTCATGATTTGAGTGGGCTACTCACGGCTCATCGGTATGATATAAATTTAACGATTGTCGTTGTGAATAATAATGGGGGAGGAATTTTTAGTTATCTTCCTGTTTCTGAGGAGAAAAATGATACATTTAATGAGTTTTGGACCACACCACATAATGTAGAAATTTCAAAAATTGCATCTATGTATGATTTTGAATATTCAAAAGCAGACTCTTGTAAGTCACTACGTATAGCATTAGAGAAGCAACA
>CAYQPE010000011.1:0-2745 GCA_964419445.1 uncultured bacterium | reverse complement strand
AATCAATTATCATCTTATTCATTTTCACAATGGAATACAGATTTTAAAACGCTATTAGATGAGTTGAAAATTTCACAAATAAGTTTATGTGGTTATTCAATGGGAGGTCGCCTTGCATTATCTTTTGCAATAGAATATCCACATATGATAGATAAATTAACGCTAGAAAGTATCTCTTTTGGATATAAGTCTAATGAAAAGAGGAATATTAGGTTGCAAGAAGATCAGCAACTTGCGAATAAAATAGTTAAAAATTTTGAGCTATTTCTGTTAGAGTGGAATAATCATTCGTTGTTCAAGAATCAAGAGCATCGCAATGAAATTGCATGGAGGAATCAACATTTAGTTCGCCAACAACAAAACCCCATACAAATAAGTCATGCCCTAATTCATTTGGGACAAGGGCAAATGCCCTGTTATTTACCTAAGCTTACATCTTTACAAAATCATATTCTACTCATAACGGGTGAGGAAGATGAAAAATATTGTAAAATGGCCCAATCAGTGAAGAATCAATATCCTCATGCTAATTGGGAGGTTATTGAGAATGCTAGTCACAATACCCATTTAGAACAGCCACAGCAGTTTGTTGAAATTCTCACTCAATTTATGAATTAGGGTAGAGTGATTCTCCCTCCGAATGTGCAATAACTGCAGCACCAATACTATCACTAGAAATATTCACCATGGTTCTGAACATATCTAAAGGTCTGTCCACCGCTAACATGGTACCAATAATTAATGCAACATCGGCATCGTTAAATCCAACAGCTTGAGTAACTATAAATATCATCACTAAACCAGCACTGGGGATACCCGCAGCACCAATGGAGGCTAACAATGCTGTTAATACAATGGTAAATTGTTGAGTCATCGTTAAATCAACGCCTAACACTTGGCTGATAAATATTACGCCAGCACATTCATAAAGGGCAGTACCATCCATGTTTACTGTTGCACCCATTGGTAAAACAAAACTAGAGGTCTCGTTTGAAACACCTACGTTCTCCCTTACACATCTCATGGTAACGGGCAAGGTAGCACTAGAGGAAGATGTTGAAAATGCAGTGGCCATTGCTGAGGTCATGGCCTTAAAATGAACAATAGGGTTTAGTCCTGTAAGCATAGTAAAAATTATAGGAAGTGAAATAAATAGATGTATTGATAATCCCATAGCAATGGTCATCATATACATACCCACTGCGGCAAACATATCCAAACCTGAATTTGCAACGGTTTTGGTAATCAACCCCAAGACACCAATAGGTGCAAATTTTATAATAATTTCCGTAACCTTCATGATGGCTTGAAAGAAAGCCTCAAAAAATGTAGTTAAAGTAGTTCGATATTGTGTGTCAATTTGTGTGATTGCCATTCCTAAAAATATGGCAAAGAAAATCAATCCTAACATATCTCCTGATGCAGCTGCAGATATGGGATTTAATGGAATCATTCTAATTATAATTTCTGCAGGTGAACCAGGTGTTTTTAATGTGGATGCATCAAATGACGTGGTTTGGGTAAGTTCTACACCCACTCCGGGCTGAATTAAATTGGTGAGGGTTAAGCCTACTAAAATTGCAAACAAACTGGTGGTGAGATAATACAGGAGTGTTTTTACCCCTAATCTACCTAATCTACCACTATCAGTAATGCTTGACACACCAGTAATAATAGATGTAAAAATTAGAGGTACAATTATCATTTTTAACAGGCGTACAAAAATTGTTCCCATGGATGTAATGATACTATATGCCATACTTTGGGTGTTATGTTGAAATAAATATCCAACTGCCACACCAATAATCATGGCTATTAAAATTTGCCAATGTAATTTAAGTTTTGTCATGAATTATACCTCTTTGAAGAATGCGAATTTATAACGGTTGTGTAAATTCCTAAATATAAAAAAGCAACCCCGGAAAACCGGGGTTGCTTGAATCACTTGAAATGTTGGTTTTATTTAATGCTTACCAAGCGTAGCTAATTGTCCACTCACTTCCTAATGCAGCATCATTTCTACCAGTCATATATTTAACTGGATCATTAAACATCATTCCATTAGCTAAAGCCATATCTAATGTAAATGAACCATAGTTAAATCCAAGACCGAGTGTAAAATCGCCAGTTTCACTTCCACCATTAGCAAAATCATAGTCATGTGAATAACCTACTCGTAATGTAGCCCAATCAGTCATTGCTGATTCAACAGCGAAATTCCAATTAATGCCCATTGTAGCGTCATCATCACCATCTTTACCATAAGCAAATCCTACAGCAAATAAACCATTAGTACCAGTTGCATATGCTTTATTCGAGTAAAACCATGCATCAAAATCCATTGTTGCACTATTTACATCACCATTATCAGGATCATCCATTCCCATTCCGAAATTGATTAGCATAGTATCCCAAAGCCATACATTTTGTGCACGTCTTAGGTTTACACCTACTTGTCCACCTTCACAATCAACACAGCCCATAGCATAGGTAAACCCAAAATCCATGCCAGCCAATGGCATACCAAAGCCAACATCGAGTGCAGTATTAGCCTCTTCTTCATCAGTATCATCATCTTCAGGGGTCATACCTAAACCAAAAGTAACACCCATTGTGCCATTGCCCCACATCATATCCACCACATCATCACCAGTTCCGCCAGCAAAACCCCATGTTGTGCCGTTTGCGTTGAAAATTGATGTGAAGTTTTCACCATTGTCTGTCCATGCAACATTATGGTTGTTT
>CAYQPE010000010.1:28880-32335 GCA_964419445.1 uncultured bacterium | reverse complement strand
AATAATCAAAGCCATCTTCGATGTAGCCTGTGTCTTCTTGGGGGAATGGGGCTGTAACCAAAAAAGTCATATATAAATCATCATTAATCTCGCAATCAGGGTCTTCCATGTAAAAAGAATAGTTGTGTATATCTAAATAAGGAAATGTTGTGGAACCATCTTTAAAGACAAATTCACCACCTTCATTAATTTTAACTTCCCAATAGTCAATCCCTGCAAAACCATTACTTGCCTGATAAACCATCCAACAATAACTATTTGAACTTTGGTTTATAAGATTAAAAGTCAAATCAAGTATTGTAATTTGAGCATATTCGAAATTAATACCTGTAACATCAAATAAGTCTATACCTTCATAAATATTAATATTAGATTCATAAACCCTCGTCTCCCATTTGGTTTGACCAACCATCATTGATAATACACAGCATAATAAAAAGAACTTTTTCATAACACACTCCTATTTGATACCTAAATATACGACATTTTTTTTAATTAATAAGTGATGTGCAAAAGCCAGTGTGCCTCAAAAGAGACACACCAACTCTTGATGTCCCATAAAGAAGCCCTAAACGCCCCTTTACTGTATATATGCAAAAAGGTGCTAAAATATGACAAAATAATTTTTAAAAGTGTTTTTTGTCGAAGAGAAATATTTTTATAGAAATTTTTTTAAAATCTGTAAAATTATATAAAATTCTATCTCCTAATTCCTGGCATTTACACTTTTTTCATTTCATCATTTATTATTCATTATTCATCATTCATAATTCATCATCCACACCCGTAAATTCTCCCATGGTTGAGACTGCAGTTTTATCGCAAATCCCCACATCGCCGGGGGTATATTTTTTCAAAAATAATAAAGATGAAATTATATACATTGGTAAAGCCAAGATATTACGAAACAGGGTACGGTCGTATTTTCAAAAAAGTAAACATCTTGATGATAAAACGCAGGTGATGGTAAAGCATATCCACCATGTTGATTGGCTTGTGGTGCGTGATGAAGTGGATGCCCTTCTCACTGAAGCCAATATGATAAAGGAGCATCGACCCCGTTATAATGTACTCCTCAAAGATGATAAAACCTTTCCCTATATCAAAATTACTAATGAGCCATTTCCCAAAGTGGAGATTATTCGCTCAAAGCAACTCACCAAAGACAAGCATACATATTTTGGACCTTATACTGATGCAGGGTATTTACGGGAGCTTTTGCGTACACTTCATAAAATTTTTCCATTGCGTACATGCAGTTATTATATTGATGCAGACTCCATTGCCGCTAAAAAAGTGCAAGTGTGTTTAGATTATCACATTAAACGATGTGAAGGACCTTGTGAGGGTTTGGTGAGTGAGGATCATTATGGTAAGATGATTTATCATATCAAGCAATTTTTGAAAGGGCGAAATTCGAAAATTAAGGCGGATTTAAAGGAGAAAATGGAAGAGGCTAGTTCTGCATTGGATTTTGAAGATGCGGCACGGTTTAGAGATCAGTATCAAGCAATTATGAATTTTACCCAACGACAAAAGTTGATTTCACAAGATTTTATGGATAGAGATATATTGGCCATTTCAGCAGAGCAAACCTATGGGGTAGGGGTGTTGATGCGAATCCGAAATGGACATTTAATTGGGCGAGAAAAGTTTCACCTCAAAGTGGCAGATGCTGAGGATAGACAGTCTATAATGCATCAGTTTTTTACTCAGTATTATAGCTCAACGGCTGAATTCCCTAAAGAAGTATTACTGGATACCCCATTAACGGAGAAGAATGATGTAGAACGTTGGCTTTCTGGGGAAAGTGGACGAAAAGTAAATGTGTTGGTTCCAGAGCGTGGAGAAAAGAAAAAGTTAGTGGACACCTGTACCAAAAATGCAGAATTGCATGTAGCCAGTGTGAGGTTTAAGAAAATTAAACGAAAAGAGCATATCCCTAAAATGGTGGCACAATTACAAGAAGATTTAGGCTTAAGTGTACCCCCTCGCCGAATTGAAGCTTTTGATAATTCTAATATTCAGGGGGCTCATCCTGTGGCTGGAATGGTGTGTTTTGTTGATGGAAAACCTCGGAAATCAGAATATAGAAAATTTAATATTAAAACGGTGGAGGGTATAGACGATTTTGCCTCTATGCATGAAGTGGTACATCGACGATATAAACGGGTGTTAGATGAGCAAAAACCACTTCCTGATTTAATTTTAATAGATGGTGGAAAAGGTCAGCTCTCAGCAGCAAAATCAGCATTAGATGTATTAGGCTTAGGTTATGTTCCTGTTATTGGATTGGCCAAAAAATTAGAGGAGGTGTTTAAGCCTGGAATTTCCGAGCCACAAAACATTTCTAAATCTTCTCCAGGTTTACACCTATTACGTCAAATTCGAGATGAAGTCCACCGATTTGCAATAACTTTTCACCGCAACAAACGGGATAAAAAAATGACGCTCTCAATTTTTGAGGATATTCCCGGTATGGGCAAAAAACGGGTTCAAACCTTGTGGGATAATTTTGAATCTTTAGAGGATATTAAATCAGCAACTGTGGAAGAAATTAAAACAAAATGCGGATTTTCAGAAAAGCTAGCATTAGCAATTGTGAAAAAAGCCCATAAAGGGTGAGTAAAGAATATAAATTACGTTTTATCTGGAAACTTGCTCATAGCATATTCTGCCATAGCCGTAATAGTTAAACTAGGGTTTACCCCTAAATTAGAAGGAATTGAGGAGCCATCAATAACGTACATCCCAGGATAATTGTATACTTCAAAGTTTTCATTTATCACACCCTCATTTTCACTCTTTGATAGGCAAGCTCCACCTAATATATGCGCAGTTGTTGGAATTCCAAATATTGCATCCATATAACTGGTAAGAATAGTACCATTCTTTTTATCTGAAATTAGCTTTGCAGTTTCTTCACCAATTGGAATATGAGCTGGAATTTTTTCACCCGTATTTGATTGACTATTCATAGACTTTCTACCCAATCGCCACCATCGAGATTTATACTCAAGACGCAGATAGTTGCTAATGGGTTGCATCACCAATAATATTACTGTTTTCTTAGCCCAATTAATTGGGAAGAAGTTCATAATAAATTCCAATGGACGGCGTAGAACAGCAAGAAACCATTGAAAAAATAAAGGGAGTGGTAGTGACCTATTTGGTAAAAAAGTAGTTAACAATGCCAAAGCTGATTGATTTTTTCCATATCTTACCGTTTCAATATGCGTAAAATTATCTGGGTAAAATCCTGCTGATATTGCAATACCTTTATTAAAATCCTCTTTTGGAGTATCTTTTAATTTTACTCCGATAATCGCTTCTGAATTAGTGCGTACAAAATTGCCTAATTGATTTGTTAGTTTAGGTAAACTTTGGTTGTTTTTACACTTTAATAAAAGTTTAACTGTTCCTAAAACGCCACCTGATAATACAACTTTATTGCT
>CAYQPE010000010.1:0-28780 GCA_964419445.1 uncultured bacterium | reverse complement strand
ACACCTACATCAACTGTATGGAAGCTATCTTCTTTTCCCATTTTATGTGCGCATTCATGAAGGAGATTATCCGTTTCGCCTAGATATTTAGCAGGGACAGCACCCAACATTTTTTTGGCTTTTTCATAAAAAGGTAAAAGTTTGATTTTCCACTGTTTGTCTGGCCAATTGCCGCTAGTAAATGCCTCATCAGGCGGAATTAATAATGTATTTGCATACACTAAACTGCCACCACCAACACCTGCGCCATGGAGAATAAAGACATCTTTGAGCAATGTTAAGCATTGGATACCATACATGAATAATTTAGGCATCCAGAAATATTTACGTAAATTCCAATTAGTCTTTGGAAAGTCTTCAGAATTATACTGCTTCCCTTTTTCTATAACTAAAACTTTGTATCCTTTTTCAGCCAATCTTAATGCTGATACAGAACCACCAAAGCCTGAACCTACTATAATGACATCCCATTTGCTATCCATTTTCAATTAATGTTTTATTTTTCATAAATTTTTCCACTTTAGGTCTAATCACCAATTGACAATAGGGAGCATTAGGATTATTTTTAAAATAATTATGGTGATAATTCTCAGCGGTGTAATAGTTAGAAATGGGAGATATTTCTGTCACGATGGGGTTCTCTAGACCCAAAGCGTTTTCAGCATTTGATAATGATGTTTCAGCAATTATTTTTTGCTCCTGCGAATGGTAAAATATTACGGACCGATACTGAGTACCAACATCGTTTCCTTGCCGATTTAATGTGGTGGGGTCATGGGTAGTCCAAAATATATTCAGTAAGTCTTCAAAGCTAACTTTGGAATCATCAAATTTAATTCTGCAGACTTCAGCATGTCCAGTATTACCAGAGCACACATCTTCATATGTAGGATTTTCAACTTCACCTCCAGCATAGCCAGGTTCGATTGATATCACGCCTGTGATAGATTGAAATATAGCCTCAACACACCAAAAGCATCCTGCACCAAATGTGGCAACTTCCATAAAAAAACCTTTCAAATGATATATTGATTTTACATCTTTTCTTCAATCTAAACAATAATCATCTAAAAATAATGCACAATTGTCATTTTATTAGATTAAGGAGAATGTGTAAATTATAGGTCATTATGGCAGAGTTTAAATTGCAATCACCGTTTTCTCCTATGGGAGATCAACCAAAGGCTATTGATGCCTTGGCAGCAGGTGTATTACGTGGTGAACGAGATCAAGTGCTTCTTGGCATAACAGGTTCAGGTAAAACGTTTACCATGGCCAATATAATTGAGAAAGTACAAAAGCCCACCCTCATCCTTAGCCATAATAAAACCTTAGCAGCACAACTTTATGGTGAGTTTAAATCGTTATTCCCCAATAATGCGGTGGAGTTTTTTATTTCATATTATGATTATTACCAGCCCGAGGCCTATCTCCCAGTATCTGATACGTATATAGAAAAAGATTTATCTATGGACGAGGAGATAGATCGACTACGACTCAAAGCCACCACTTCTCTCATTGGCCGAAAAGATGTGATTATAATTTCTTCCGTGAGCTGTATATATGGTATTGGTTCGCCAGATGCCTATCGGGATATGTTGGTGCAGATATTTAAATCGCAGGTGTTGAACCAAAAGCAATTCCTTCATGATTTAGTAAATATTCACTACAATCGTAATGATTTGGTTTTAGAGCCAGGTACATTTCGGGTTCGGGGAGATGTGATTGAGATATTCCCCAAATATGACGAATTTGCATTACGAATTGAACTTTTTGGTGATGAGGTGGATGCAATTTATTCTTTTAACCCCCTTACGGGTGAGCGTTTACAGAATTTTGATGAATTTTGGATTTATCCTGCAAAGCATTTTGTAACCTCTCGTGAAAATTTACATCGTGCTATGGATGATATTCGCGAAGAACTAGTTGAGAGATTAGCTCAATTGCGTAAAGATGGAAATCTATTAGAGGCACAACGATTAGAACAGCGTAGTTTTTATGATTTAGAGATGATGGCAGAATTGGGGTATTGTTCAGGAATAGAGAATTATTCTATGCATTTAGAGGGTAGAATGCCCGGTGAGCGTCCCAATACACTTATTGATTTTTTCCCAGATGACTTTCTGATGTTTGCCGATGAATCACATGTTTCAATTCCCCAAATAAGAGGAATGTATAATGGAGATAGAGCTCGAAAACTTAATCTTGTAGAACATGGCTTTAGATTACCATCAGCCTTGGATAATAGACCCATGAAGTTTGATGAGTTTGAAAAATCGGTAAATCAATTAATTTATGTGTCAGCAACACCTGCAGATTATGAATTAAACCAAACTAAAGGTGCAATTGTTGAGCAATTGATTAGGCCTACTGGATTACTTGACCCCAATATTGAATTATATCCCACAGAGGGGCAAATTGACCATTTGATTGGTGAAGTAAGAAAGGTAGTGGCTAAAAATGAGCGAGTGCTTGTTACAACACTCACCAAAAGAATGGCAGAAGATTTGACCGATTATCTGAAAGGTGTCAATATTCGAGCTGAATATATGCACTCAGATATTAAAACCATTGAGCGTGTAAGTATTTTGCGTGGTCTTCGTATGCAAGAGTTTGATGTGTTAGTGGGCATAAACTTACTCCGTGAAGGGTTGGATTTACCTGAAGTATCTTTGGTTGTTGTACTTGATGCAGATAAAGAGGGGTTTTTACGTTCACGGTCATCATTATTACAGGTAGCTGGGCGTGCTGCACGTAATGTAAATGGTAGGGTGATTTTATATGGAGATAAAATTACTGACTCAATGCAAAATTTAATGGATGAAACTATTCGCCGACGAGAAATTCAACATATCCATAATGAGAAAGAAGGCATTACACCTCAAACAATTTATAAATCTGTAGATGAAATAAGGCTTTCTACAGCCGTAGCTGATGCTCAAGTGAGTTATGAAATTAAAGAAGAGTTGAATATTGATGTATCTACCCTTGATGGAATGGAAACCAAAGAGCTGTTAGAGCAATTAAAACGAAAAATGCAAAGATGTGCTAAAGATTTACAATTTGAGCAAGCTGCCATTTTGCGTGATGAAATAGAAAAAATAGAAAGTAACTTATAGTAAGTTATTGAGAAAGGTTCGAGTATTTGAACTTTATATTCAAAAGGATTGCTAAATGAAAAAAAATATTCTAATTATTGGATCTGGGGGGCGTGAACATGCACTTACGTGGTCACTTTGTAATGATGAAAATGTAAATGAAGTATATTGTGCACCTGGTAATGGCGGAACTGAGAGTATTGCCACCAATGTTAGTATTGATATAAATAGTCATTTTGATGTTATAGATTTTGTAAAATCTAATGATATTCACCTAACTATTGTAGGTCCTGAAGCCCCGTTGGCAGATGGTATTGTTGATGCATTTTCAAAAGAAAATTTAGCTATATTTGGTCCAGATAAATATGCATCACAATTAGAAAGTAGCAAATTATTTGCACGCGATATGATGGCAAAGTATAATATACCGATACCTAAGTATTATGCATGTAAAAGCAGGGAGGAGGCAGAAAGAGTTAAAGTAGAACTTGAACTCCCATTGGTGCTTAAAGCAGATGGATTAGCAGCAGGGAAAGGGGTGATTGTTTGTCAAACTGATGCTGAATTTGAAGAAGGTCTTGTTACCATGTTTGACGAAAATTCTTTTGGTGATGCCGGTACCAATGTTTCTGTAGAGGAATGTTTAATTGGTGAGGAACTTTCTGTTTTTGCCGTTTGTGATGGAAGTGATTATATCATTCTCAATACGGCTCAAGATCATAAACGTGCTTTTGATGGTGATATAGGACCAAACACTGGTGGAATGGGTGCATATTCGCCTACGCCTCTATCAACAAATGATATACTTGAAAAAACAAAAACGGATATTATAGAACCCACTTTAAAAGCCATGAAAGACGCTGGGCATCCCTATGTAGGATTTTTGTATGTGGGGCTCATGATTGTAGATAACAAACCATATGTGATTGAATATAATGTTCGAATGGGTGACCCTGAAACGCAGGTGGTTATGCCTTTATTGGAATCCTCTTTATGTGAATTATTATGGAATGCTACTCATGGACAATTAAAAAATACTGAAATTAAAATCTCCCCTAAAACTGCAGTAACTGTAGTGCTGGCTGCAGATGGCTATCCTGGGAGTTATCCCAAAGGAATGGAGATTACAGGATTAAATAATGATGGTTTAGTATTTCATGCAGGTACAAAAAAAGATGATGATAAAATTCTTACCAGTGGCGGTAGAGTACTAAATGCCGTTGGTTTTGGAAATGATTTACGTACTGCAATAGATGATGCTTATAGCATTGTAGAAAGTGTTAATTTTTCGGGTAAGTATTTCCGCAAAGATATTGGTCAAAAGGGTCTCAATAGGGATTAGGAGGCAATATGAGTTTAGATATAGATAAGATAAGACGATCAGTTGGCATTATTGGTGAATCAGATTCAATCCAAGAAATGCTGACTACAATTGGTCAAGTAGCAAATACTAATATTTTAGTACTCATTACCGGAGAATCTGGTAGTGGTAAGGAAATGGTGGCCAAGGCTATTCATAAAAACAGTCGTCGTAAATTTGAAAATTTAGTAACTGTAAACTGTGCTGCCATACCATCTGGAATTATTGAATCTGAATTATTTGGTCATAAAAAAGGCTCATTTACAGGTGCAACGGAAAACAGAAAAGGATACTTTGAGGCTGCGGATAAAGGTACGATATTTCTTGATGAAATTGGGGAACTCCCCTTAGAGACTCAGGCCAAATTATTGAGAGTTATTGAACAAGGTGAATTTTTGCGTGTAGGTGATACTAAATCTCAAAAAGTAGATGTTCGTATTATTGCTGCTACAAATAGAATACTTGCCGAAGAAGTATCAAAAGGGAATTTCCGTCAAGATTTATATTATCGTCTCAAAACCGTATCCGTGAATGTTGCACCATTACGTGATCATATTAGCGATATATATTTGTATATTGAACGTTTTGGTTTAGAATTTACTGCTAAAAATGACATTTCATTCAAGGGATTTACCACTGAGGCAATTCAAGCCATGAAAAAACATTCATGGCCAGGGAACATTAGAGAACTGAAAAACTCAGTTGAGAGTTTAATTGTGATGAATCGTGGTGAACGAATTACTGACGAAATGGTGCATAAACACCTGGGAATTGATGAGTTTAATGCAGACCCCAATTTACCAGTTTTTGTCAGTGATGATTCAGATAAAATGGAACGTGAGCTCATTTTGAAACAATTGCTATTTTTACGTCAGGATGTGAATGAAATAAAGCAGATGCTTATTGGTAAAACGCCATCTGCAGAAGAACCTATTCAACCAGCAAATCCTGCATTATATTTGCCGCCACCTCAACAATCAAAATTCGTTGATCATGGAGGGCGGACCAATATTGAAGATGGTACCGCTACCGCAATTCAAGATGATGTTTTAGGTGAGCTGACCATGGATGAATTAGAACATGAAATTATTGAACGTACATTAGAAAAGTTTAATGGAAATCGACGGAAAACAGCCAAATCGCTAAATATTTCTGAACGTACATTATACCGTAAAATCAATGATTATGGCATTAAAAAGAAGCATAGAGATGATTAGAATATTAGGTATTTGTTTAACATTAATATTTTCATCATGTGGATTTTATTCCATGAAAGGAACTATTCCCGCTCATATTCAAAATATTTCAATTTCTCCAATTAAAAATGAATCTTCTGAATTTTCTATTTCAGATATGATAAGTGAATCACTCAATGAGCAGATGATTGAGGAAAATTTACTTAAATTGGTGGGATTTGAACATGCACATAGCCAATTGGATGTTACCATAGTTTCTGTTAGAGATTTACCCTATACATTCTCATTAAATAACGATGACAATGAGCATGTTGACGAATGGAAACTCACCATTAAAGCAATGGTAAAATGGTCTGATTTAAAGTATGATGAAGATTTGGTGAATAAAACTATTAGTAGTTTTGGGATTTATAAAACTGGCGTAGATATTAGCAGCGATGGAATAGATAATGATGATGATGGATTTGTAGATGAAGATGATTCTGATGAATTCGGATCTCCTCGTGAAAGTGCCATCCGTATAGCTGTAGAAAAAATTACAATTTTAATATTAAATGAAATCACATCAACGTGGTAAAAGGGAAAAATGAATATCGCAAGAATTAATAGAATTAGTGAATTTGAAGGGAAAACCGTACGCCTTAATGGATGGGTGTATAACTCTCGCAGAAGTGGAAAAATTGGCTTTTTAATGTTTAGAGATGGATTTGGAATTATCCAATGCATTGTTGCAAAAAATGATGTGGGAGAAGAAAAATTTGAGGAATTTAAAAAGCTAACTCAAGAATCATCCTTATCTGTATTTGGGGAAGTTGTCAAAAATGATCGTGCCCCTGGAGGATATGAAATTATAACTTCCAATTTAGAAATTCATCATATTAGTCAAGATTACCCCATTACACCCAAAGAGCATGGCACTGATTTTTTGATGAACCACAGGCATTTGTGGCTACGGTCAAAACGCCAACATGCAATATTGAAGATAAGACATGAAATAATCAAAGCTACACGTGATTTTTTTGATAGCCATGATTTTACATTGGTAGATTCACCCATATTTACGCCTAATGCTGCAGAGGGTACAACTACTCTGTTTGGAACGCAATACTTCGAAGAACAGGCATATTTGAGCCAAACAGGACAATTGTATGGTGAGGCAAGTGCCATGGCATTTGGACGTCATTATAATTTTGGTCCAACTTTTCGTGCAGAAAAAAGTAAAACTCGAAGACACCTTACTGAATTTTGGATGGTTGAACCTGAAATCGCATATTGTGAAATTGAAGAGGATATGGATTGGGCAGAAAAGCTTATTCAATTTATTATTAAAAGAGTGTTAGAAAATAAACAAGATGAATTGAAAATCTTGGAGAGAGAAACAAGTTCGTTAGAAAATGCATTGGAACCATTCCCGCGAGTAAGTTATACCGAATGTGTAGAAATGTTAAATAAAGGTGGAATAGACTTTGAATGGGGTGATGATTTTGGTTCTCCTCATGAAACGTATATCGCAGAGCAGTTTGACAAACCGGTAATTGTTCATCGATTTCCCACTGCAATTAAGGCATTTTACATGAAGCGTGACCCTGAAAATGAAAAAGTAGTTTTGGGTATGGATATTCTTGCTCCAGAAGGATATGGTGAAATTGTGGGGGGATCTGAGCGAGAAACTCGGATTAATGTTTTAGAAGAACGAATAGCCGAAGAAGGGCTTAATCAAGAAGATTATGATTGGTTTTTAGATTTACGTCGCTATGGTTCAGTACCTCATTCTGGATTTGGTATGGGTATAGAGCGTGTGGTGGCATGGATTTGTAATCTTCCACATGTGAGAGAAACTATTCCATTTCCACGAATGATGGGCAGACTTCGTCCATAAATGAAAATTACCCTTGCTCAAATAAATCCCACTGTTGGTGATATAAGTGGGAATGTGCAAAAGATTCTAAATGTGATAAACACTCATGAACAAGAATCTGACATTATAGTATTTCCGGAGATGATTACCACAGGGTATCCACCTCAAGATTTATTATTTGAAAGTAATTTTATATCTTCTGTAGAGTCATGTTTGAGTGAAATTAAAAAGAGTGTGAAACAGTGTACGGTTGTATTGGGAACAATTCGTGAAGAAAAAGGAAACCTCTACAATTCTGCAGCCATCATCCACCCTTCAGCTCATATAGAATTCAGGGATAAAACCCTTTTACCAACTTACGATGTCTTCGATGAAGCTCGATACTTTACTCCTGCAACGTCTAATAAGCCCGTTAATGTTAAAATATCTGATAAGTCTCATTTAATTGGAGTACAGATTTGTGAAGATTTATGGGATGATGTATATAGCCAAAAAGTTACATCTGAATTGGCAGCGCAAGGTGCCCAAATCATTATTAATATTTCTGCTTCACCATTTAGCGTGGATAGAATTCATGAGCGAATTAATGCCGTAAGTCAAAAGGTGAATTTACTCAAAATTCCATTTGTATATTGCAATATGGTAGGGGCACAGGATGAGCTTGTATTTGACGGTCAATCTTTTGCCATAGATGGAAATGAAAAATTGATTTCACTATGCAATGCTTTTGATGAAGATGTTTTAACATTTGATTTAAATGAATACATTGAATCTATAAAAATTCCCAACCAATCAGAAGAAGAGCAAATATATAATGCACTGACTTTGGGCTTAAAGGATTACTTTAATAAAACATCGCATAGCACTGCAATTATTGGATTAAGCGGAGGTATTGATTCAGCACTCACTGCTGCGGTTGCCCAAAACGCCTTGGGAGCAAAAAATGTATATGGCATTTCTATGCCATCCCAATATTCATCGGATCATAGTAAATCAGATGCACAAAAATTAGCAGAACAATTGGGTATTCAATTTGAGCAAATACCTATAAAAAAGTTATATGATTCATTTACAGAATCATTATCTATTTTTTTCCAAAATACTGAATCTGGATTGGCAGAGGAAAATCTTCAAGCCCGTATTAGGGGGAACTTGCTTATGGCCATTGCTAATAAGAAAAATGCGTTGGTTTTAAATACGGGCAATAAAACTGAATCTGCATTAGGGTATTGTACCATGTATGGTGATATGTGTGGTGCCTTAGCAGTAATCAGTGATTTAAATAAATCTCAAGTATATAACGTTTGTAAATGGATAAATAAACATTACGAGGAAGAGATAATTCCCAATGGAACCATTACCAAACCACCCTCAGCAGAATTAAGCCCTGATCAGGTTGACCCATTTGATTATGATGTGGTAAGCCCATTGGTAGATGCCATCGTTACTGAAAATCTACATACATCAGGTTTAATAAAAGCAGGTTTTGATGTAAGTCTCTCTACAGAATTAATGCAAAAGGTTCGATTCTCTGAATATAAGCGTCGTCAATCTGCCCCTGGAATCCGTATCTCTAAAAAGGCTTTTGGCATGGGAAGGCGATACCCCATTGTGAATGGATTTAAGGAATAACTTACCACTATAATTCAACACTCTTGTTGAAAAGGCTGAAAAACTGTATATTCGGCTATGGAAAACATAATCATAAATCAATCAGTAGCCATCCTTTGCGATGGAAATAATATTGAGCGTAGTATTCATAGTGAGTCCAAATCTCAACATACAATGATCAATTTTGACACCTTAATTCCTAAATTATTAAATGGACGTGGGTTGAACCGCCTTTTATATTTTAGAGAAGGAAAGGCCATATCATCTAAGTTTGCAGAACGATTGCATGAAAATTATTATGGTTCAGTGGTACCCTGCCTTAAATCAGCAGATATCCCATTATCAATTAAGGCCACCCAATTGGCATCAAAGGTTGATACTATTATCATAATGTCTGGCGATTCTGATTTTGTTGAATTAGTACATCATTTAAAAGCCGAAGGGGTACGAGTTGAAATCGCGGCAGTAGAATCTACAACAGCTAAAGTACTGATTGATGATTCAGACCATTTTCATAAAATTACTCATGAAGATTGGTTTGTGTATAATGCATCTAAAAAACAGGAGAAAAAATGAGAATTCACTTTTTCTTAAATGGTCATCGACCAGGAATATTGGATATTGATAAAAAAATCCCTATGCTAAGTAAAATTTACTAAGATTGTAAAATTGTAAAATCAGCGCAGAAAAATATAGAGAGATTAAAAATGAACTTGTAATAAATTAAAATTATATGAAAAAATTTACCGTCCAAAACCCCATATACAAATTCATCCCGTTCCAAATTATTGCAATTATAATTGCATCCCATTTTAGTATTCCTATCGATATTACTTTATGGATATTGGCAATATCCACACTTATTTGTTTTACTAAATATTATAACTTAGCAATCCCTATAGCAATAGTTTCACTTACAATATCAGTGTGGGAGTTTCAGAATCCTCCTTCAGATGCTTCACAATATGATGAGAAATCTATTGAAGTAAAAGCCGAAATTGTAAAGGTTTACAAAACACCGCGAAAAGTACACTATGTTTTAGATGGCAATGGATTAGGGCTACTTTTTTCTGTGGATGACAGTTTAAATGCAATGGTAGGAGATAGTCTTCATTTACGTGGTGAATTATTTACCCCATCACATGCACGAAACCCAGGGCAGTTCGATCTTCGAAAATATTATACATCTAAAGGTATTGATGTAGTTTTTGAAAAGGATACTGAATTAATTCAAGTTATAACCACATCCAATTCAGCTAAAAAAATCATTTTCAATATTCGACAATGGGTCATTTCGGTAATTTATTCTTATATCCCATCACCCTATTCAGGATTAGCCATGGGATTATTGATTGGGGATAAATCAGATATTTCTGTGGAGGTGAAAGAAAAATTTAAGTCATCGGGCATTATTCATATATTAGCAGTCTCAGGTTTACATGTTGGATATATATTATTGGTACTTACTATAATTGGTCGAATCTTCCAATTTCCACCAATATTGAAATTTTTACTTATAGTATTGGGATTACACTTTTATATGGCATTAACGGGGTGGCCCATAAGCGTTATCCGTGCAGGGTATATGGGAATACTCTATGCTTATGCACAGCTAAAAGAGTATAAAACTCATCATTGGAATATTTTGGGCGTAGTAGCATTTGTAAACTTGTTAATCAATCCCTCACAACTTTATAATTTAAGTTTTCAACTATCCTTTGGAGCAGTAGCAGGAATTCTTTATTCAAATGAGCATTTTCAACAATGGTGGAATAAAAAACAGTTTAGTGGCAATATAAAGCTAAAATGGATTTGTAATTTTATGGTAGTATCCTTGGGAGCACAAATGGGGACATTTTTACCTATAGTCTATTATTTTGGTAAAATCCCACTTTGGTCAGTGTTATTTAATTTTATTGCTATTCCATTATCTGCAATTGCAGTTATTTTGGGAATAATCTTTTTATCATTATCCCCCTTATTTCCATACTTAGCATTAGTGTATTCTAAAACGTTAACATTTACGCTTTCCATTTTAGATATGAGCATTTCCACAATTCAATTCATGCCATTTTCATATATCAATATTCAATCTCAACATTTTTTTGGGATAATCTTACTGTTCATCTTTTTCTTTATCTTAATGAGTTTTTCACTCAAACGGTATTTTCAACAGATTATTATTTGCAGTCTAATTTTGTTAAACTTTACAATCTATGAAAAGGTATTTAAATCTAACAATGTACGATTTGTCTTTTTCGATGTGGGGCAAGGTGATGCATGCCTTATTTATGATAAAAATAATTCAATTTTAATCGACGCAGGATATGCTGGATTTGGGAAGGATTATGGTAAAACGGTTATTCTTCCGTATATGCAATCAAAAGGAATCAGCAACATTGATGTGGCAATATTAAGTCATCCGCATGCTGACCATATAGGTGGATTGTACCATCTTTTAAAAAATACTAAAATTCATGAAATTTGGGATACATATCACCACTATAATTCACGTTTATTTCACTCCATTTTGGATATTGCAGATTCAACGAACACCACAATAAACTACCCTCAGCCTGGAGAGACTTATGTTTTAGGTGAATTGTCCTTGAAAGTATTGTTTCCTAATAAATCAATTTCAACTACTATAAAAAACGTAAATGATGCTTCCATAGTTTTGAAAATAGATCATGGTGAAAACTCATTTTTATTTACAGGAGATGCTGAAAAGTTTGCTGAACATATTTATGGAAAGTTGGGGGAGCTATTAGATGTAGATGTGGTGAAAGTGGGGCATCATGGTTCAAAAACCAGTTCATCCCAGAAAATAATACAATCAACGTCTGCAGATGCAGTAGTGGTTTCATTAGGAAAAGGCAATAAGTATGGCCACCCTTCAACAAAAATTTTGGAAAATTGGAGAAATAGTGGTGCCGAGATTTTTCGTACAGATTTACATGGCGCAATTATTATTGATTCAAATGGGAAAGAATTAAAATTTTCTAAAATGATTGATTAAATAATGTCTATTTAATACTTATTGCATTAATTTAAGTCCATGTCAAAATTAATATTTCATTTAAACTGCCCTGATCAACAGGGCATAATTGCACAGTTTACTCATATTCTTCACAAGAATAACATAAACGTTTTATCTTTGGAACAGCATGTTGAGAAAAAAGAGAATCTCTTTTTTATGCGTGCACATGCAGACTTGAATGGAGTAGAAATATCTAAAGATGAGTTATTAAATGAACTAAATGCTTTAGTAAAAAAGTTGCCTGGAAAACTTACTACGCATGATTTTACCCGACCGCTAAATGTTGCCATCATGTGTACAAAAGAGCAGGTACATGTTATAGATTTACTGATGAAACAGAAATCTGGAGAGTTGTTTTGTAACATTCCCATCATTGTGAGTAATCATGAACACCTCCATGAATTGGTAGCACCCTATGATATTGATTATCACTGCTTGCCTATTAGCTCACAAAATAAATTGGTGCAAGAAGATAAATTAAGAGAGTTGTTTAATGAGCATAATATTGATTTGGTAGTCCTTGCACGTTATATGCAGATTTTATCTCCGTCATTTGTACAAGAGTATGAGGGTAGAATTATCAATATTCATCACGCATTTTTGCCAGCTTTTAAGGGAGATAGACCCTATCATAAGGCATGGGAAAGAGGTGTAAAAATGATTGGTGCAACGGCACATTATGTAACGGAGGATTTAGATGAAGGTCCAATCATTGAACAAGATGTTGAATCGGTAACACATCAATATAGTGTAAAAGAAATGATTCAGGCTGGCCGGGATATTGAACGGCGGGTACTTACATCTGCAGTAAAAGCACATTTGCATCATCGCATATTACTCCACGGTAAACGAACTATAATTTTTCATTCGTAGCTCTTGACTATGACGGAAATAGGTATTAAGATATGACCGTTATATAAGAGATAATTAAGGAGCATAAATGGATACATTACATACAGTTAAGCATTATATGACAAAAGATGTGGTTACCGTTGATAAAGAATTAAACATCTATAAAGCCATTGATAAGTTGTTACATCACCGAATTTCGGGGACGCCTGTAGTTGATAATGGAGAAATGGTGGGAATCCTTACGGAAAAAGATTGTTTACGCATTATGGCCAATGGATCATTTCATGAAATGCCTGGAGGTCCCGTTTCTCGTTATATGACAAGCGATGTAAAAGTGGTGCATCCTGATACTGATATTTTTGTGGTAGCAGATTTATTTTTTAAAAATCATTTTAGACGAATTCCTGTAACTGAAGGTAAAAAATTAGTGGGGCAGATAAGTAGATGTGATGTGTTGAAAGCAGTCCAAGACATTGTAAATGTTAAAGAAAATACTTCTCCACAAAAAGAGTATCTCAGTGAGGAAATGAAAAGTTCATTGCAATAATGATTATTGTACTTCTTCTGTTTACTACTTTTTTGTTTCCAGAAGATACTGACAACTTCTCTATTTATAGCCAACTTCAAGAGATTTTAAAATCTGGGAAGTCTTGTGAAATTATTTTAGTTGATGGTAATACAATATCGGCATATCAAATAATAGACATTTCTGAAAATGAGATAACGGTAAATATTTTGCATGATAAAAGGCTTGGGTATAATCGAGATATTGTTTCAATGGCAGATTATCATAATAATGACAAAACTCCTAAATTATTAAGAACAATTGAAATTGCACATATTCAGTCAATTGAAAAATTCCCATCATTTTATGAGAATCCCACCAATGTTATAACGGTTTTAGTTTCGATACCGTTAATTTTAATGTTTATAAAATATTTTAACTAAAACAGGATGCTGAACAATTAAATCTTTATTATTATATATTTGTTTATTTCTAACTGGATGCTCACCTTTCATAAAAGTTCTTATCCCATTCAATGATTTGCCCGCGCCCAATGGCAATTATAGAGTAGGCACTCAAGTTATGGAGTGGACCGATGAATCTAGAGATGAATGGTTTACTGAAGAAAATGATGAAGATAAACGGAAACTTGTTTTACAAGTATGGTATCCAACTACTCAAACAGGTGAGCCATATCCTTACATAGACAATCCAGATCTTCGCATATTTCCCATTTCAAAACAATTAGAATTACCTCCATTTTTGATAAGGCATATTACTCAAGTTAAAACAAATTCGTTGCTAAATGCACCTATAGTGAAAAATCAAAATTTTCCACTAATAATTTTTTCCCATGGTCTGGGTGGGATGAAGGTCCAAAATTCTATTCAATGTGAATTATTGGCCAGCCATGGTTTTGTAGTAGTAGCCATTGATCATCCTTATGATGCAAATATAACTATTTTTGAAAATAATCATATAGCTGATTACAGGTCAAGTATTACCTATCTTCAAGCAAAAAAGGGGAAAAATGTTAAATTATCTGAAGAAGATTTTTGGGCTTTTCGTTTACCTCAATTGGAAACAAGAAAGAATGATATTCTATTTGTAATGGATGAAATAATTAAATATAAGAAAAATGCTGAATCGATATGGAAAAATGTAAATCCCCAAAAGATTGGTGTTTTTGGTCATTCATTTGGTGGGGCTACTACTTTGATAGCTGCAGTTGAAGATGAGCGAATCGATGCCTGTATATCCTTAGATGCATGGTTTGTCCCTATTCCCGATAATATAATTAAAAGTGGAATTTATAAACCTTATTTATATTTAGGAAGGCCAGAGTGGGATGAGCCATTAAACAATGAAAAATTAGAGGAGTTTTTAACAAATAGCAATTCTAAAGTTGAAAAAGTATATATTCCACAAACATCACATTTCGACTATTCAGATACACCATTCATTTCAGGAAGAAGTAAACTTTTTGGAATTTCAGGAATGATTAATAATGATAGTTTGAAATCAAAAATTTCCGATAAAATATTACAATTTTATATTTTGAATTTGAGAGGTATTGATGAATAGGCAAAGTAATAGAAATAATTGGCTAGAAAGAGTAAAAGCAAATAGTTGGGAATCTGAAATATTACTTGTTGGGTTTGTTTTGATAATACTCATTCAGCTTATAAACTTCTCGCCTCAGTTGCAATATAAAATGTTAACCTATAATAGCATTACAAATTTATATGGAATTATAAATGTATTAATCATACCCTTCTTATTGAATACATTGTATTTATCTAATTTAGTTTTAATTGTTAATCTTTCTATTTATCTTGTTATTAGGGGATTATGGATTGGTACAATTGGTCTTTCATCTGTATTTCCTAAGGGCATAAATATCAACTTTTTGAAATTTAGTAATAATTATAAAATTGATGTATATAATAAAGATTTAGATCAATATTCTAAAATTGTTGATAAAGTGTGTAGCTCAATTTTTTCAATTTCATTTTTAATAATTTTTTTGTTAGTTAGTTTATCTTTATTTATAATTGAAATTGTTTTTTCTTTATTAATATTAGGCGAGTTTACAGAATATTTATCATTAACTAATCCAGAAACCTTTTCATCTTATATACCAATAGTAATAAAGAATGTATTATCAATTGCAATGCTGATTTCATTTTTAATTTTTGTATTATCGGGTTTCATCTACATAATTGATATTTTGCTATTGTATCCATTGAAGTCACTTAACAATAAGTACTTTGTAATAATTTATAGATTCTTTGAAAGAATTTATAGATTTTTATTTATTACCTTTGTTTATGAGACCCTATTATTAACTGTGATAAGTAATATTAAAAAAAGAACTATTTATGCTTTTGTTCTAGTTGGAATTATAACAGGTTATTTTATTTCAAGTTGGAGTTTTATTAATATTAGCGTATACGAATCAAACGTATCGGAGATTGAAAGTAAAGGTTTTAATAAATATGAAAATTTGCTAGAAAAATATCAGTTATTAAATGGTAAAGAAAATTTAGAATTATTACCTATGATTCAATCTGATATAGTTAGTGAAAACTATTTGAAATTATTTATTCCATATATGCCACAAGTAAATAGTTTTTTAAATGATTGTATGTTTAAAAATAATGAGAATAAAACAATGCTAAATTGTATAGATGATTTGTATGCAATATATATTGATGACGAGCTTATAGATTCTTTAGCTTTTCATTTTTATACACATCCAATTAATAATCAAAAGGGATTCATATCAATAATAGGGATTGAAAATTTGACAATAGGTAATCACTTATTATTAATAAAATCAGAATCGTACAATACTAAATATGAATCAAAGGGTATAATTAATATTGGTATTGGTGACTCAAGAAATAGAATAGAGGAATCTATTCCTTTTTACAAGGTGGAGAATGATTAAAAAGCTATTTGGGGCAATAACAGTATGTAAATTTCCAAACTTCAATAGGAATACATCCTTCACCACATAATTCTTGCGAATACTTGTTTCCATAACTTGAACTTATTAGAGAACAAATTACTATTAATGAAATTATTTTAAATTTCTTATACATGGGATAATTTAATAATATTAGAATATCTTGCCATAATATTTTTAACTTTTAGTTTTAAAGAATAGATACACACCCACACAGAAAAAGGAAATATTAGCCCACCACACTGAAATAAAAGGAGATAAAACACCTTTGTATCCCAATGTTTGACCAAATTTCAATGCGGCATAATATAGGAAAATAACACCAATACTTAATCCAATTCCCATTGCAAGACTGCTACGGGGTTTCCGTATTGCTAATGGAATACCAAACAATACCATCAAAAATGAAGTCCCAGCTAATGCAGTTTTAAAATGGAGATTTACTTCCCAGCGAGGTTCATTAATGCTATTCTGTTTTATTTTATCTACAAAAAGTTTTAGCTCATTATAATTCATTTCTTCAGGTTTACCCGTTTCTCGTGTTAAATCTAGAGGGGTGATACCTAATGATAATGAAGTATCAATTTTAGATGCATCAAATATGATTTGATTATTTGCCCATTTACGTTGACTGTATTTTTCAATATTCCATTTTTGGTCAGCTTCATTCCATACCATTTTATTAGCATCTAGGCGTTTTATTACATCTTGATTTTCAAAAGTTTGAATGGATACAC
The DNA here is from genome assembly GCA_964419445.1 of uncultured bacterium. Lineage (GTDB taxonomy): Bacteria > Fidelibacterota > Marinisomatia > SCGC-AAA003-L08 > D37C17 > JABHHG01. Next base: position 11,552 of record CAYQPE010000010.1, on the reverse strand, counting down.
CATAGGCCGTTTGATTGCTAGATTGAAATCGCTTAATAGATAAGACTGATTGTGAATCTAATTGTCGATAGATATCACGTTTTTTTACATTCTTAGAGGATGAAGACCGTAGCCTATATTTTTCTTCTAATAGTATCCGTTTTTGATAATTTGATGTTACCACTTCATTGTCAAAATGGAATGAAATAAAACTGAAAAGGAATCCCATTAACAATAGCGGAATTGCCACTCGGTTGACTCCAATTCCAGATGCTTTTAATGCAGTAAGTTCACTATGTTTTTGAAGCAAGCTCAATGTAAAAACGGTAGAGAGTAAAATCGCCATGGGGAAACCAATACTTATAAACCATGGAATGGTGTAAATGTAATATTTAAGTATAGCCACAGCAGGCATGGAAGAATCAATAAATTTATCTAAATGGTCGATGATATCAACCACAATAAATATTACAATAAATGCCAATGTTGTAGAGAAGAGTTTTTGGAAAAATCCCTTGAGAATATATTTATCCATGAGATGCATCGCATAAATTACAAATTTTTATAGAGTTTCCACTGGTGATAAATATATTTAATAGTGTAAATTTTGTGCATCGATAACCCTTTAAATCTGCACGGGATGTAGGAAAGGGCCCTTAGTGAAGCTATATTCGCTCCTCCTTATCCCACGTGCAATAACTTAGGAATTTATGAAGACAGTTAAAGCAACGCTTCTCAATGAAGATGCCATGAAACGCACAATTACACGATTGGCACACGAAATTATAGAAAATAATTCAAATACAAATGAAATTGCAATTGTTGGAATTCGTACGCGAGGTGAATTTTTAGCAAAGCGAATTGCTTCTTGTATTGAAGAGATTACGGGTGATTCCACGGATGTGGGTACCATAGATGTTACCTTTTACCGAGATGATTTTCGAACCAATTTAGGTTCACCCAAAGTGGGTACTTCAGATATTTTATTTGAAGTAGAAGGGAAAACTATAATTCTCATAGATGATGTATTATATACTGGAAGAACCATCCGTGCAGCTATGGATGATTTATTTTCATTTGGACGCCCCCAAGTAATACAATTAGGTGTGCTAGTAGATCGAGGTCATCGCGAGCTGCCTATTCGTGCAGACTTTGTAGGTAAAAATTACCCCACATCATTAAATGAACATATTCATGTACATATTAATGAAGTGGATGATGAGGATGCAGTATTATTAATGGAATACGGAGAGTAATATGGGTGCATTAAGTACAAAACATTTTATCAAATTAGAGGGAGCTCCCAAAGAAGATATACAACATTTGATTGATACGGGATTTATGTTTAGAGAGGTTTTAGATAGACCTATTAAAAAAGTCCCATCTTTAACAGGGATGAATGTTGTAAATCTATTTTTTGAAAATTCAACACGAACCAGAATGTCATTTGAACTTGCTGAAAAAAGGCTGTCTGCTGATGTAACAAATTTTTCAGCATCGTCCTCAAGTTTAAATAAGGGTGAGAGCTTTAAAGATACTATTCAAAATATTCATGCCATGAAAATGGATTGTGTCATCATGCGTCACCCGATTCCAGGGTCATGTTATCAGCTTACAAAATTTGTTGATGCAGTCGTTGTCAATGCTGGAGATGGGAAGCATGAACATCCTACACAGGCTATGTTAGATATGATGAGCCTTCATGAAAAATTTGGTTATTTAGAAGGACTTAAAGTAGCAATTGTGGGTGATATCTCTCATAGTCGTGTTGCGCTTTCGAATATACATGGATTAGTTACAATGGGTGCAAAAGTTACGCTTTGTGGTCCTCCACACTTAATTCCTATTGGTATTGAAGAATTGGGTGTGAGTGTGAATTATGATATTGATGAAGTGGTAGAATGGGCAGATGCCTTAAATATCCTCAGAATCCAACGAGAGAGAATGGGTGTAGGACTTATCCCATCGGTGCGTGAATATAGAGATTTCTTTGGGATTACTGAAGAACGATTAGCAAAACATAAAAAAGAAATTGTTATTATGCACCCTGGTCCTATGAATCGTGGTGTTGAAATTGACAGTGTTGTAGCTGATGGTAATCAAGCCATTATTTTAGATCAAGTTTTAAATGGTGTTGCAGTAAGAATGAGTATTTTGTATTCTTTGCTAGGACCCGAAGAAGAGGATAAAGATGAAAACAAATAAAGTTTTATCAGGTAAATGGGCATTTATAAATGGAAAAATTTATGATCCATTTAAGAAAGTATATATCAATGGCAGCATAGTTATTGAAGATGGAATCATTATCTCTGTAGGTGATGTGGATGTAGCTGATGCTGAAACCATTGATTGCAATGGTAAAATTATTACGCAGGGATTTATTGATATCCATGCTCATTTCCGTGAGCCCGGTCGCGAAGATAAGGAAACATTAGAAACAGGTGCACGTTCTGCCATGGCTGGTGGATTTACCCGTGTATGTGTTATGCCCAATACTGACCCTCCTTTAGATACACCCGAATCAATTCGATTTATCAAAGACAAGTCTGCCAATTTACCAATTCAAATTTATCCCATTGGTGCAATAACTATAGGGCAAAAGGGTAATGAGATTGCTGAATATGGTGAAATGGTTAGTGAGGGTGCTGTGGCATTGTCAGATGACGGATTGCCAGTAGAGAATGGCCATGTACTGCGACTTGCCTTGGAGTATAGTAGTATGTATGATGTGCCTGTTATTAATCATGCAGAAGATGTTCCATTAAGGAACGATGGACTTATGAATGAAAGCCCTCTTTCTACTCGTTTAGGTTTGGATGGAAATCCAGATATATCAGAGTCAGTAATGGTGCATAGAGATTTATCTATTGCTGAATATGTGAATGGTAGAATCCATATTCCACATGTATCTACAAAAAAATCAGTAGAGTTAATTCGTCAATATAAAAAAATGGGCGTTAATGTTACTGCAGAGGTTACACCGCATCATATTGGGCTAACCGAAGAGCGTCTAGTTGATTTTGATACCAATGCCAAAGTTGCGCCTCCACTTCGTACAGATGTGGACCGAGTTGCATTAATTGATGGATTAAAGGATGGTACCATCACATGTATAGCCACCGATCATGCCCCCCATACTTTAGAAGATAAAGAAAAAGATATGAAGCATGCTCCCTGTGGTATGATTGGTCTTGAATCTGCATTTGGAATTTCTCACACAATGCTTTCAAAAGAGGGAGCGTCCACGGAAGATGTGATTGGGTGGATGACCGCAGGACCAGCTTCTGTGTTAAAATGGGATATTGAAGCGTTTGAAGTTGGTGCTCCAGCAGAATTGGTAGTTCTTGATAAAAATACATCTTGGGAAATGAAAACTGAAGATATATATTCTCGGTCTAAAAACTCTCCAATGGTGGGTATGAAATTTACAGGAAAAGTTGATTTAACCGTGTGTGGTGAGAACGTATTTGGAGAATTTAATTAAATAACCCTGATAAATACTTGACTTAGCAAGTCAACCCCCTCTAAATTTGTAGGCTGTACATTCAGTGATTTATTCATATTTAACGACTATATAAAGGTTTTTAATGGAAACTACTTCTATTAAACAAAATGAAATTATTAGAGATTGGTACTTGGTAGATGCCGAAGGCCAAACATTAGGTCGATTAGCAAGTAAAGTTGCTCAATTGATTCGAGGTAAATCAAAGCCTCACTTTACTCCTCATATGGATATGGGAGACTTTGTTATTGTTATTAATGCTGAGAAAGTAAGCGTTACCGGTAATAAAGAAGAAGATAAGAAATACTGGCATCATACTGGTTTCCCTGGTGGGCAGAAGGAATCTAGTTTAAAGCGTATGAGAAATGAGCATCCTGAAAGAATTATTGGCAATGCCGTAAAAGGAATGCTTCCACATAATCGATTAGGTCGTAAGCTTAACAAGCACTTAAAAGTTTATGTTGGTACAGACCATCCTCATGCAGCTCAATCTCCCCAAACCGTAGAATTATAAGAAGGATTATAAATGCCGAAAAAAGCAACTGAAGCATGGACAGCCACAGGAAGAAGAAAGTCTTCCGTTGCCCGTGTAAGATTTACAAAAGGTAAAGGTAATATTATTGTGAATAAGCGACCAATCGATGATTATTTTGGTCGTGAAACATCAAAAATGGTATTGAGACAACCACTAGAATTAGTGGGTATTGGAAATCAATATGACATCTCCGTAAATGTTGATGGGGGTGGATTGACAGGTCAAGCCGGTGCTATTCGTCATGGTATCGCTAGAGCATTAGAAAAGATTGACCCAGATTTACGTGCTGCATTAAAAAAAGCAGGTATGCTTACTCGTGATCCACGTGAAGTTGAGCGTAAGAAATACGGTCAACCGGGTGCTCGTAAGAACTTCCAATTCTCTAAACGTTAATATTTACAGAGGTTTTATGAATCATATTGAAATTGATGAACTAATAAAGGCAGGAACTCACTTTGGGCATCCTACAAGTCGATGGAATCCTAACTTCAAACCCTACTTAGCAACAAAGAAAAATGGTATTCATATCATTGACTTAAAGCAAACGAGTAAGGCGTTAACCCGTGCAGGGAAAGAAGTTACTCGAATTATAAAAGATGGTGGACATATCCTTTTTGTGGGGACTAAAAAGCAAGCTAAAGATGTTGTTCAACAAGCTTCAGACCGCTGTGGTATGTATTATATTGTTGAAAGATGGTTGGGTGGTACGCTTACAAATTATGCTACTATCAAAAGAAGTATCAAGCGTCTTGCCCTTTTAGAAAAAGAATCATCACCAATTTATGAAAATCTCACCAAAAAAGAGCTGAATATGTTGAGTCGTGAGCGAATTAAATTGGCTGATTTACATCGTGGGATAAAAGATATGAAGCATCTTCCATCGGCAGTATTTTTTGTTGATGGTATATGTGAAAAAATCGCTATTGCTGAGGCCAAAACTCTTGGTATCCCTGTAATTGGTATTGTAGATAGTAATACTGATCCTACTGAAATTGATTTTCCAATTCCGGGAAATGATGATTCTATGAAGTCAATTCGATTGATTGTAGATTATATTTCTAACTGTGTCATTGAAGCACAGGGTGGAGTTTCTCAAACTGAAACTCAAGAAGAAACCGTTGAAGCCGCTGCTGAACCCGTTGCGGAGGAAGCCGTAGCTGTAGAAGAAGAAACTACTGAAGATGTAGTTGAAGAAGTAAATCAGGAGCAAGAATAAATATGGGTGCAAGTGCATCTGCAGTTAAAGAACTGCGTGAAATTTCGGGTGCTGGAATGATGGATTGCAAGCGTGCTTTAGAAGCCGCAGGCAATGACATTAAAAAAGCAATGGAAGTCCTTCGTAAATCTGGTATCGCAAAAGCACAAAAGAAGGCAGGACGTTCTGCATCTGATGGTGTGGTGATGCCATACATCCATCCAGGTTCTAAATTAGGTGTTTTGCTAGAAGTAAATTGTGAAACTGACTTCGTAGCAAAGACTGATGATTTTCAAAATATGGTAAAAGATATTGCTATGCATATTGCAGCATCTGGCCCCATTGCAGTAAATCGAGAAGATGTACCTGCTGATGTTCTTGAAACTGAAAAAGAAATTTATGCTGACCAAGCACGAAAAAGTGGCAAACCTGAAAATATCATTGAAAAGATGATTGAAGGTCGAATTTCTAAATTTTACCAAGAAACGGTATTAATGGAACAAACATTCGTAAAAGATCCAAATTTGACTATTAATGATGTTGTAACCAATATGGTTGCAAAGCTTGGTGAGAACATTTTAATTGCTCGCTTTGTTCGATTCCAATTAGGCGAAACCGCCAAAAAAACTCAAGAAACAGAAGAAGCATAATCTATGTCAACTCCAGCGTTTAATAGAATTCTCCTTAAACTCAGCGGAGAAATCTTAGCTGGCGATAGAGGGTATGGGATTGACCCTGCCATTACCAATGAGATTTGTAATAAAATTAAAACGGTAGTGGGGATGGGTATCCAAGTTGGTATAGTAATTGGTGGAGGAAATATCTTTAGGGGTATTTCTGCTGCAGCCAATGGTATGGACCGTGTTCCTGGTGACTATTTGGGTATGATGGCTACCATTATGAATTCTGTAGCGCTTCAATCTGAATTAGAAAAATTGGAATGTGATACTCGAGTGATGAGTGCATTGAGTATTACTCAACTTGCAGAACCCTATATCCGAAGACGTGCTACTCGCCATTTAGAAAAAGGTAGAGTAGTTATTTTTGCTGGTGGAACGGGAAATCCCTATTTTACCACAGATACGGCTGCAGTATTACGTGCCATTGAAATTGAAGCTGACGTTATTATTAAAGGCACCAAAGTTGATGGTGTATATTCAGCGGATCCAGTTATCCATAAAGATGCTACTCGTTTTGATTCCTTAACATTTAAAGAAGTCATTGAAAAAGAATTACGGGTAATGGATTTAACAGCAGTAACTTTATGTAAAGAAAATAATCTCCCTATTATTGTGTTTGATATTAGTAGCAAAACAGGATTGGTTGATTTGGTAAATTCAGTTCCTGTGGGTACCACTGTTTCATAAGGATTAAATTATGGTAAATGAAATTTTTGCAGATACTAAAGACCGAATGAGTAAAGCGGTAGATCATTACCGTGGTGAGGTCGCAACCGTTAGAACAGGAAGAGCATCTTCTACTATGTTAGATACAATTAAAGTTGATTATTACGGAACCATGACACCATTATCTAATATGGCACATGTTACTGTTCCTGAAGGTCAGTTAATTGTGGTTCAACCCTTTGACCCTTCCAGTTTAGAAGCAATTGAAAAAGCGATATTGTCATCTGATGTTGGATTATCACCCAATAATGATGGTAATGTAATTCGCTTAAATGTACCTACACTTACTGAAGAACGTCGCCAGGAATTTGTAAAGGTTGTTCATAAAATTGTTGAAGAGGGTCGTGTATCAATTCGAAATATTCGTAGAGATGCCAATGACCATTTAAAGAAATTAGAAAAAGATCATGAACTATCTGAGGATAATTTAAAACGTGCATTGGATAATATCCAGGAAACTACAGATAGTTTTATAAATGATTTAAATACAATTCAGGATGCTAAGGAAAAAGAGCTTCTGAATTAGAACATGAGTTTTTACAAAAATAATAGCTCGGTAATCCGGGCTATTTTTTTATAAGAATCTTTTTATATCCATTTTTGCAGATATGAGCTCGTGGTTTTCTAAATTCAAAATATTGGCAATTTGTTTTATGGTATGATTTTCCAAGTAGTGAAGTTCACCATCAGAAAATGCCACTTCAAAAATACAACCAATGAAATCAATTTTATCTTCTTTGGAGAAGTTCTCATTTAATACTTTCCCAAATGAGAAGATATCTGTAGAAGATACCAATAATTCATTGGCATCTTTAAAGAGCATATTGGTTTGATTTTCATCAATGGAGAAAAACTCTGAGAGTATTTCACGGATTATTTTTTCTTCATGGGGGTCTAAATATTCATCTGCAAATGCAACTTTTGAAAGTAAGCATGCTGCAGCTAGTTTAACATCATATGAATCGGTAGTGTGGTCCATTTAAATCCTGTTCATTTAGTACAACTATAGTGTTAAAATATATTACGTAAATTTAGCACCAATTTTATTTCAAATTATGAAGATAATACACGTAAAAGAAAACGGATTAGGGCATCTCATCGGATTAAAATCTGGTGATCGATTGCTTAAAATCAATGGTAAGCGTGTCATTGATGAAATCGATTATAGGTTTCGTATTACCGATGAAAACATTACTCTGGATTTAGAGATCGATGGTAAAATGGATAAAGTTTCTATTGAAAAAGAATATGATGATGATTTAGGTGTTGAATTTGAAGAGTTTAAAATCCGTAAATGTGGAAATGACTGTGTTTTTTGCTTTGTTGATCAAAACCCTGAGGGAATGCGATCTGGAATGTACTTTCGTGATGGTGATTATCGGCTATCCTATCTTCATGGACATTATATTACCATGACCAATATGGGTCAAAATGAATTGGAAAGAATTGTGGAGCAGAGAATGTCTCCATTGTATATATCTGTTCATACCACTGATATTGAGTTAAGAAAAAAACTACTTCTATACGGAAAAGAAGATCATCTACTGAAAAAAATTGAATATCTTATTAAAAATGGAATAGAACTCCATTCCCAAGTGGTTCTAATTCCAGGTTTGAATGATGGTAAATATTTAGTGAAAACCTTAAAGGATTTATACCAATTTTATCCCATGATGAATTCTATATCAATTGTACCAGTGGGATTAACTAAACATCGCATAGGACTACCAGAATTAAATACTGTAAATCCTGAATATGCGTTAAAAATGGTAGATTATGTAGAGGATTTAAAACTTCAATTCCCCGGTGAATCACATCAACCATTTATATTCCTTTCAGATGAATGGTATATTTTAGCTGATAGACCTTTTCCGCCAGTTGATGAATTGGGCGAGCTTTTATTAACGGAAAATGGTGTAGGGCAGGTACAATCATTTTTAAATAAATTTGAAATTGAGAAGCAGAAATTTCCAACAAGTGTAGATAATGAGAAGACATTTACCATAGCCACAGGTAAGTTAGCATACACAATATTTAAAAAAGAGGTAATCCCATATTTAAATGAAATTGAAAATCTCACCGTTAATTTGATTGAAATTAAAAATGATTTTTATGGTCATATGGTATCTGTGGCAGGATTACTTACCGGGCAAGATATTATTGCTCAGTTGAAAGATAAAGATTTAGGTGAGGCCGTATGGTGCTCACATCGAATTTTAAATGATGAAGGTACACTCACATTAGATGATATGACATTAAAGGATATCTCTTCAGCATTACATGTTCCTGTGAATGTTTCCAATGATAGTATTTTAGAAATTTTTGAACGAAATATACATGGCTGATTATACCATTGCAATTTTAGGACGTCCCAATGTGGGGAAGTCAACTTTATTTAATCGATTAGTGGGAAAAACTCATTCCATAGTATCTCCAATTGAGGGCGTTACCCGAGATAGAATTTACGGTACCTATGAATGGTTGGACCGAAAGTTTGATGTCATTGATACCGGTGGATATATTCCTCACACAGAAGATAAAATTAATAAACATGTACGATTACAGGCAGATTTTGCTGCAGAAGAGGCAGATTTTCTCATCCTACTTGTAGATGGTCGTTCTGAACTTACTTCAAGTGAACGTACGTTGGCTAAACTCATTGTAGAATCTGAGAAACCCTTTATCCTTGTGGCCAATAAAATCGATGATATTTCCCATGAGAAAGATATTTATGGCCTTTATGAATTGGGAATGGGTGAACCCATGCCAGTGTCGGCACAAAGTGGTAGAAGCCTTGGGGACCTATTGGATGAAGTAAATAAACGACTTCCAAAGAAAAACAAGAAAGATAAAATTTCTGAAGATGTTATAAATCTTGCCATTATTGGTATGCCCAATGTGGGGAAATCCTCTTTAATGAATCGCGTATTGCAAGAAGAAAAATCCATTGTTACCGATATTGCAGGAACAACCCGTGATTCAGTAGATTCTTTTATTAAATTCTTTGAGAGAGATATACGGCTTATAGATACAGCAGGGCTTCGTCGAAAAGGTAAAATTAGTGATAGTATCGAATATTATAGTTCTGTTCGAACCAATAGGGTATTGGAAGAATGTGATGTAGCCCTTGTCCTCATAGATGCCACTAAAGGATTTGGCAATCAAGATCGTGATATTGTTCGTGCGGTACTGGATGCCGGAAAAGGATTGGTACTGGTCATAAATAAATGGGATGCCGTAGAAAAAGATACCCACACCATGAACGATTTTATGGAAGAAATAGAATATCGCTTTACCTCTATGCAGCATTATCCCATGCTTTTTATTTCGGTGAAAAATAATAAGCGTGTTCAATCAGTGTTAGAAGAAGCGGTAAAAGTGTATGATTTACGAAAAAATACAATACAAACCTCCCAGTTAAATGAATTTATAGAAGTAGCTACCCGTAAATATCCACCACCAGGCGTAAAAGGTAAGCATCTGAAAATAAAATATGCAACGCAAGTACATCATTCACCACCAATATTGGCGTTTTATACTAATTACCCAGATTTATTTCCCATTGCGTATAAGCGGTATTTAGAGAATCAACTCAGGGAAAGTTTTGATTTAAGCGGTGTACCAATTCGCATTTCATTCAGGCAAAAGTAAAGATGCACATCGTTTTATTTATCATTTTATCAACAGTTGCAATGGGGCAAAACTTACATAAATGTAGTCTTGAAGATACACAGCGTTCCATACGGCCAGAAAAGGAGTTTTTTGCATTTTCACCAACGGGGCATTTTAAGATTCATTTTGATTTATCTGGAGATGCAGCACCGGTACTGGATGATGCCGATGATAATGGTGTTCCAGATTATGTAGATGAGGTTGGAATCATTGCAGATTCTACACGACATGTATTGGTAGATGTAATGGGGTTTAAACCTGAGGTGGATGATGATGATGGCGTATATGACATATATATTGGATCATTTGGAGCAAATTATTATGGTGTAAATATCCATGAAGGTGGGGGAAAATCATATATTAAAATTGATAATGATTATGCTTCGGGGTTTTATACTACAGGCATCCAAGTAATGCGACTATCGGTAGCCCATGAATTTTTCCATGCCATCCAACGTGCTTATAAAAATACTCAATCAGGCTATGATCAATTTTTCTACGAACTGACCTCCACATGGATTGAAGATGTTATTGTACCTGATGGTGATGATTACCTCTATTGGATAAATGATTTTTTTAACAATCCACAGCAGGAGTGGGGGGATACAGATGGCTACAGTTTGGCATTGTTCGGACATTATTTATCTACTCAAATTGAAAATCTGTCTGATGAAATGGAGAGCACCATAATCCGCCAAATATGGGAAGCTATGGAGGATGGAGCTACACCGTATAATGCGCTGAATACTATTCTAACGGAGGATTATAATACTTCATTTCAGGCAATTTGGTTAGACTTTGTATCCCGAAATATGTTTAATGATATATTTACTGATATGGATAATGACATTTTTTATTATGTGGATCAGACCCATGAGTTATGTACCACGCCATCATACAGTTCTACTTTTATGGATTCTGATGATATTGAGGAATTTAATATCTCTGTTGATAATATATCTGTTCAAATAGAATCTATTATTTCAAGTGATGAATCGCTTATTCAATTGGATATAGAGCAAAATGGTACTGATTATTTTAGTAATTTTATATTATTGAAAAGTTCTACCAATGAATTTTCTTTAAACACAAATTTGCAGACTGAGTTACATGTTACTGATTTAGACTATTCTGAAAAAGTTCAGTTACTATATATTGCTGAAAATGATTTTACTGATATCGAAATTCAAGTTGAGGCTAGCTTACAATATTGTGATGATGGGATGAATGGGAGGGAGGGGGTGGGAGGAAAGACGCAAATCA
>CAYQPE010000009.1:29795-32460 GCA_964419445.1 uncultured bacterium | reverse complement strand
TTCGAATCGCACCGGAGTCACCTCCAAAACCCCTCTTCTGAGGGGTTTTTTGTTTTTCATAATCTATTCTGTAAATTAACCTGCATTTTTTGAGAAGAATATGAACAGAATTAAAATTTACTTATCAATTTGCCTTTCTTTACTCTCATGGAGTTTTAACCAATCATTCCATATTAAGCCCTATTTGCAAAATGCCACCCCCACATCAATTACAATCATGTGGGAAACCACTTCATATTCTGAGTCCATTGTAGAATGGGGTGAAACTGTAAATTTAGGTAATTCTACAATGGGGACTGCTGAAACGGGATTTCTCTTCTCATATATTCATACCGTAGAACTCACAAATTTGAACCCCAATACCATATACCATTATCGTACGGTAACGGAGGGGCTTATCTCTGAAATTTTCCATTTTAAAACGCCCCAAATTGTTACAGATGAACATTCTACTCGCCTTGTTGCTATGAGTGATATGCAAAAAGATTGGGATCATTGGGATAAATTTGAAGAAATTGTTCATGATGGAGTTCTTTCCTACATGGATGACAACTTTCAAAATGATTTGGTTAATGAGTTAGATGTGGTCCTTATCCCCGGTGATTTAGTAAGCAATGGGCATGATTATTATCATTGGTCTGACCATTTTTTCACCCCGTCAGAAGGGCTCTTTTCGCATATACCCCTTTACCCCGTTTTGGGAAATCATGAGGATGATACTGAATATTTTACCATGTATTTTGACCTCCCCCATAATGCTTCACCTGGCTATGATGAACATTGGTGGTGGTTCGATTTATCAAATGTTCGCATCATCGGGTTAGATTCAAACTGGGGATACCAAATTGATGAACAACTGGAGTGGTTAGAATCCCTATTGGATCAATCCTGCTTTGAAAACCATATTGATTTTGTATTTGCCCAACTTCATCATCCCCACCACTCTGAACTTTGGATAGATGGAAACACTGACTATACTGGAATGATTATCGATAGATTGGAGCAATTTTCAACTACTTGTGGGAAGCCTAGCATTCACTTTTTTGGGCATACACATGGATATTCACGGGGTCAATCTCAAGATCATCAGCATGTTATGGTAAATGTGGCATCGGCTGGAGGTGCCATCGACAATTGGGGTGAGTTTGCACAGTTTGATTATCCAGAATACTCAGTTTCTCAAGATGAATGGGGATTTGTGGTGGTAGATATAGACGCAGGTGATAATCCAAAATTTACCATCAAACGAATTAGTAGAGGTAATGAGTACATTCCCCGAGATAATGAATTAAGAGATGAACTCACCATTAAACTATGGAATGCACCGCCAGAAACTCCCACTACCTCTAATTTCCCCAGTGGAGAAATACATATTCCCGATATGCTTACGTTGACAGCATCACCATTTTACGATAGTGATGGCGATGAACATGGTCATAGCCAATGGCAATTGTTTGAAAACTGCGATTTTTCACAAACCATTATAGATGAATATGAATCTCATGAAAATTGGTATTTTGATGTGGACACCCAAGCAGGAAATGACCTCACTACTTTTGAAGTTTCATTTTTAGATGAACATACGGACTATTGTTATCGTGTTCGATACCGGGATAAAGGCTTGGTATGGAGTGATTGGTCTGAAACCACATCATTTACCACGGGTGAATCAGCTTTTTCTGAAAACCTTTTGATAAATGGAAATGCTGAAGATGGCACTAATGGCTGGATCATTGACGAAGGAATATTTGAATCATTGATAGCATTAGAATGTGCAGGCGTTGAACCTTTTGAAGGGGAAAAATACTTTTCAGTAGGCGGATTATGTGAATCCACTGACTATGGAGAAGTACATCAAGATATAAACGTAAACTCATACCAAGACTGTATCAACCACGGAAATACCTCCGTTTATTTCTCAGGTCAGCTTTCCAATTGGGGTGGGAGTGATGTCCCTGAAATGCATTTACAATATGTAGATGAAAATGGCGATATAATTTCAATATCAGAATCTTTGACCACCCTTAACAGTAGTTGGACATATTTAAGTATGACTGAGGTAATCCCTGAGCAAACTAATACTGTAAGGGTTATTCTCACTGGAACGCGACATTCTGGCAGCGACAATGATAGCTATTTTGATGATATTCGCTTGAATATTTGGACATCTCCCCAATGTAATATCATATTAGGTGATTTAAATAATGATGCATCCATAAATATATTAGATGTGGTTCAATTGGTAAATATCATTTTAAACACTACCGAGCCTAATGAGCATCAACTCATTGCCGGCGATATTAACGTAGATGGCATTTTTAATGTATTAGATGTAGTTCAGTTAGTGAATATAATTTTGGGAAGATATTAATCCAGCAATCCATTAATAACGGTTTCAAATGCAGTGTGATTAAAACTAGTATTGGTGTTAATGGTTTCCACATAATTACCATTATGATCATAAATAAACACATCGCGGTCAATCACTCCCAATTCATTTCTAATATTGGATGTGGAGGTTTCATTCACATAGGGCAAATTTGAATCTGCAAAAATTTCACTTGATACACTGGTCTGCTTTCCTATGCCCACAATAATTATATTTGTAATTCCAGCATAAGATTGATACAATGTGGTTAATGAATCGAACCGATTCTTGCAAGTG
>CAYQPE010000009.1:0-29695 GCA_964419445.1 uncultured bacterium | reverse complement strand
TGTGCTGTCATTTGAACATGACCAAAACAGAAAGAAAATTAGTAAAAAGTATTTTTTATTCATGGTACAATTTAAGAATTCATAGTAACAGATTATATGGTTAAAAACCACCTTCGTCTTGTGCTTAATCTCTATTTAACCGTAACAAGTATTTACAATATTGCACTATTACCGTGAATTATTCTGGAAGTAAATTAATGCATTCATCAATACAGGAGGAAATATGAAATCATTTATTTTATCAATATTAATCATTTCAAGTATCTGTTTTTCACAGGTAAGTCATGGTGGTAGCCCTAGATCATTTCTAATGCCTGTAACACAAGATGAAATTATTGACTTGCCCATCATAAATCATCAAGATTTTATTACAAGAGACACTGAAACCATTGGTAAAGACGAACCGTATTCCTTCGGTGAATCTCAATCTGTAAATTTCAATATGTTAGATGATGGTGAATGGACAGAAACCCTTGATGGAAAAATTTGGACATTAACAATTCGGTCCGTTGGTGCATTTTCTCTTAATTTGATATATGATATTTTTAATATCCCTCCCGGTGCAGAATTCTATTTATTTGATGAAAATCGCTCCACAATTTTAGGTGCATTTACTGATTTTAATCACAAACCCCATGGTGGATTTTCAACGGCTCCCACTGCAGGTGACATTGTCACCCTAGAATACTTTCAACCCCATGATGCAATTTTTGATGGGGAAATTTCAATCTCAAATGTGGTTCATGCATATCGTAATGTTTTTTTTAACGAACGAGGTTATGGCGATTCAGGATCGTGTAATAACAATGTATCCTGTTCAGAATTTTCAGATTGGGAAGCAGAAATCCGCTCAGTGGCAATGATTCTTACCAGCGGAGGTTCTCGAATATGTACAGGTGCATTAGTAAATAATGTACGCCAAGATTTAACGCCATATTTTCTCACAGCCAACCATTGTTTGGGGGGGGAATCCAATTGGATTTTCATGTTCAATTATGAAAGTCCAGTATGCAATAATCAAGATGGGCCTACCAATATGACCCTTTCAGGTGCAACATTGTTAGATAATGGATCTGCGTCTGATTTTGCATTATTAGAAATTAGTGAATATCCACCAGAATCTTATGAGGTGCACTATGCAGGTTGGTCTGCTATAGACGTGGCTCCTCAACAGCCTGTTGCCATTCATCACCCTTCTGGGGATATTAAGAAAATTTCATTCGATGATGATACTGGTATTTCAGATGGATGGAGTGGTAATGATGGCTCTCATTGGCGTATTGCAGATTGGGAAGATGGTACCACTGAACCTGGCTCTTCAGGTTCACCCCTCTTCGATAGCAATCACAGAATTGTTGGTCAACTCCATGGCGGTGAAGCTTCTTGCAGCTACAATGTGAATGACTATTATGGTAAGGTTTCCACCTCTTGGGGATTAGGATTAAATGATTATTTAGACCCTGATAATACAGGCCAAACCACATTGGATGGTATAGATCAAATCGATTTACCAGATCCAATGTTGGCCGTATCTGAATCAGAATTTTATTTAGAATTAGACGCGGATGAATCACATATAGAATCATTTACCATTTCAAATATTGGTGAAGCGGACTCTGAACTAAATTATTCTTTAACCACTTCTCCCTATGAATCCATTGGTGCTGGGCCCGATGCTGGTAATTATTTCTGGACAAGTTCCACCGTTGATGCAAACTCCAATTATGAATGGATAGATATTTCACAAGTAGGTAATTTATATACATTCTCCGATAATGATAATGCTGGCGATTGGGTAGATTTAGGATTTTCTCTCTCCTTTTATGGCACTACTTATGACCAATTTTTTGTAAACCCCAATGGATGGATTGGTTTTGAAACCAATAATGATGAATGGGAAAATTCCAGTATCCCTTCCAGTGCAATTTCTGGTCCTGCTATTTTTGCACTTTGGGATGATTTAAATCCAATGAATGATAGCTGTAATGAATATTGTGGCGGAGAAGTATATACCCATTCCAATAATCAACGTACCGTGATTTGGTTTAATAATGTGGCTCATTGGTGGACCAATTTTGAAAATGTCACTTATAATTTTCAAGTGGTTATTTATGCTACAGGCGAAGTAAAAATAAATTATAATGAATTAAATGGTGCCTATACTGCCTCTGTAGGAATACAAGGAAATAGTATTATGGGCACACTCTATTCCTTTGACAATGAAAACTTAAGTGATAATTTTACATTGAGATTCAATACTGGACCCAATTGGTTATCTTTGAATAATACATCAGGAACCGTTCTAGAAGGGAATTCTACCAATATTGGTTTTACGGCAACAGCCTCAACCTTGGTAGAAGGTGAATATGATGCCTATATCAATGTTCAATCGAATGGTGGAGTTGAAGGAATTCCTGTAAATCTAATGGTGGGCGCTGGTGGTATTACCGGTGATTTAAATGGTGATGAATTGGTAAATGTGTTAGACGTAATCGTATTGGTAAACTATATATTGAATGATGATGATCCAATTTCTGCAGACCTAAATAATGATGGTAACACCAATGTATTGGATGTTATTATATTAGTAAATATGATTTTAGGACGCTAAGATTTATTAACCGAAATTAAAAAGGCGAGTATTACTCGCCTTTTTTTATATCATTCCAAATTTCATCCATCTCATCAAGAGAAGCATTCTCTATAGAACGCCCCTTTTCCTTTAATGTTTTTTCTACTAGAGCAAATCGCCTCTCAAATTTTGAGATGGTCATCCGTAAAGCGTCTTCACCACTGATATCTAAAAATCGCCCAAGATTTACCAATGAAAATAACACATCACCAAGTTCATCTTTTATAGATTCTGAATTCTCAGAATCCACAGCTGATTTAAGCTCATCAATCTCTTCATGAACTTTATCCCAAACTGGATTTATCTCTTTCCAGTCAAATCCTACATGAGATGCTTTTTCTTGAATTCGTCGCGCACGAGTAAGCGCTGGTAGATTTTTGGGTACCCCATCTAAATAATTATGGCGTTTTTTTTCCTTTTGTTTAGCTTGTTCCCAAGATTGATTTTGATCAGCTAGGCTTGTATCTGTTTTATCTCCAAATACATGAGGGTGACGGCGAATCAGTTTTTGCGAAACACCATCCAATGCTTCTGCCATTGTGAAATCACCTTTTTCCGCAGCCAATTCTCCTTGAAAAAGAATATGTAAGGTTAAATCTCCCAATTCTTCTTTTAACAATTCAACGTTATTCTCTTCAATTGCTTCAATTACTTCGTACGTTTCCTCCAATAAGTATGGAACTAACGATTCAGACGTTTGTGCTCGATCCCAATCACAACCATCAGGAGCTCTTAATTTCTTTAATACCTCTATAAGTGCATCAAATTTTTCTGCAGTTTTAGGATTCTTCAACATCTTCTTCTTCAATATCTGCTTCACCAATCTCTAAAAATACTTTCCCAATACGATTACCATCTAACTTTTTCACCGTGTATATATGATGTTTGTATTCAACCTTTTGATCCACCTTTGGGATATCCCCAATTACCTGAAAAATAAATCCACCCAATGTATCATATTCTCTGTCTTCGGGGAATTCAATTTCAAACTCTTCTTCATAATCATACACTGAAATTCGTGCATCGATAATAAAGGAATTGTCTTTCATGGGGATTATTAGGGATTCTTCCTTGTCATAAGGGTCTCGGATTTCTCCCAGTACTTCTTCCACAATATCTTCTAATGTGATAAGTCCAGATGTACCTCCCCATTCATCTACAACGATGGCAACATTGGTTTTTTTATTTCTAAAATCTTTCATTAAATCATCAATGAGTTTTGTTTCTGGAACAAAAAATGGCTCTCTGGAGATTGCAGTAAGGGGCACATTTGGACGCGACCCTGTTAAATAAGGTAATAGATCTTTCGCATATAATATGCCTCGAATATTATCCACATTATCTTTAAATATAGGGACTTTTGAATACTGCTTTTCTGCCACCACATCCATAATTTCATCAATACTTGACTTGGCATTTAATGCCACCATATCCACTCGAGGAGTCATAATTTCACGTACATTTTTGTCGTTAAATTCAAAGATAGACTGAATCATATCTGACTCTTCTTCTTGTAATGTCCCCTCTTCTTCACCCAATTCTGTAAGGATTTTTAACTCTTCTTCAGAGTCAAATATTTTTTCCTTTTTCATGGGAAGCATGGATGTAAACAAATTGGCAATGGCATGAAAAATTATAGTAATAGGTTTAAGAATAATTATTATGGTTTTTAGAGGAAAATATACACGTTCAGCAAATTTTTCTGAATGCCGAATTGCCAGCAACTTGGGAAATATTTCTCCAAAAATTAAAACCACGGCTGAAACCACAAACACTTCTACCATTACTAAAATAGTCTCAGACCAATTATTTTCAATAGCAATTTTGTGAGTGATATAAGCTGCCAATGATGCAATACCAATATTCACAAATGTGTTACCAGTTAAAAGGGAAACCAATAATTGTTTAGAGTCATTCATGAGATTGGTAACTCTATCAGATACACTGCTTCGGTGGGTTTTTAAATTGAAGTATGCCGTTTCCGTGCCAGAGAAAAATCCTGAAAAAATTATAAGTAAAACAAAAACTAAAATTAATTCCATGATGCCATCACATTCTCAGTATTTAGTTTTAAGTACTTTTCTTCAAGAGAGGTCATTTTGCCCTTATCGTCTGTGTCTTCATCTTCATATCCAACCAAATGCAAACTGCTATGAATAATCATACGCCGTAATTCTACATCCACATCTACACCCAGAGTTTTTGCATTTTCTTGAACACGATGCCAACTTACATAGATTTCACCTTCAAGAGGTTCATCTTCATCTTCTAAATTAAAGGTAATTACATCGGTGTAAACATCCATCTGGAAAAACTGCTTTTTTAATGCACGTAAGGATTCATCATCGGTGAATATAAAGGTAATACTTCCCGTTTTATGACCCTCATGGGTGAGTACAGAAGTGCATATAGATTCTACGATATTCGGTGAGATGTTCAGGTCGTCACCTACATCGTTTTCAACAAACACTTTTATCATGCAGCTGAAACAGATTTTAGAATTTCACGACCAATAATAATGCGTTGGACTTCACTGGTACCTTCACCAATTTCTAGGATTTTTGCATCTCTGAAAAATCGCTCTACATCATATTCTTTTATATAGCCATATCCCCCATGGACTTGGATTGCTTCCGTGGTAACTTTCATGGCCATTTCACTGGCAAATAGTTTTGCCATTGCTGCTTCTTTAATAACATCATGACCATTATCTTTCAACCATGCAGCATGATAAACTAAATGCTTGGCAGCCTGAATTTGGGTTGCCATATCTGAGAGTTTAAAGCTAACCCCTTGAAATTTATGAATAGATTTACCAAAGGCTTCTCGTTCTTGTGAATAACGTAATGCCGCTTCATATCCACCTTGGGCAGTTCCCAATGATAGAGCACCAATGGTAATTCTACCTCCTGTAAGGGTACGTAAAAATTGCTTAAACCCTTGAGATGGATTCCCCAATGTTTGTTCAGCAGGTATTCGCATGTTTTCAAAAAATACAGACCGTGTATCAGAGGCTTTCCACCCCATCTTCTTTTCAGATTCTCCAAGAGAAAGGCCGGGGGTTCCTGCCTCTGCTATAAATGCACCAATTCCCTTTTCTTCTCCTTCTTCAATAAGTTTTGCAGTGAAGATGATAATTCCTGCTTCTCCAGCATTGGTACAAAATGCCTTTTGACCATTTACCACAAATTCATCACCTTCCCTCACAGCACGGGTTTGGGTATTCCCTGCATCACTGCCGGCATTGGGTTCAGTTAATCCAAAGGCACCAATCATTTCACCGGATGCTAACTTTGTTAAATATTTTTGTTTTTGGTCTTCCGTACCAAAGGCTGCAATAGGTCCACTGCCCAAACTAGTATGTGCCATCATTGTGGCTGCTGTGGATGGGCATACTTTTCCTAATTCTTCAATGGCAATGACTAATGCAAGGGTATCCATGCCAGTACCGCCATATTTTTCTTCCCATGGAATTCCCATTAATCCTAACGCAGCCATTTTATTTACAGCGTCTATAGGGAATATGCCATTTGCATCAATTTCTCGTGCAATGGGCTTTACTTCGTTTTGTGCAAACTCTCGCACCATATCCCGTAGCATTACATGTTCTTCTGTAAAATATAATCTTTCCATTTTTCCTCTACTTTACCATTTTACTATTGCAGATGCCCAGGTAAATCCTGAACCAAATGCTGCAAATACAACTAAATCACCTTTATTAATTTTTCCTGCATCTACTGCTTCACATAAGGCTATAGGTATGGATGCAGCAGTTGTATTCCCATATTTATGGATGTTCGAATACACCTGATCATCACGTAATTTTAACCGCTTCTGAATCATCTGTGCAATACGAATATTGGCTTGATGTGGCACCAATAAGTCTATATCTTCTGTAGAGAGTTTATTGGCATCTAATCCTTCCATAATCACTTGAGGGAATCTAGTGACTGCATGTCGAAATACTTCTCTACCATTCATTTGTAAGAAGTGTTTTCCCTCATCTAAAATTTCCTGATTTAACCGTGGGAGAACTCCACTTGAAGGTGCTTCCACCCACAATTCTCTGCAATGTTTGCCTTCAGAATGAAGATGTGCTGACAATATTCCACTATCATCTTCAGATGCACTGACTACAGCTACCCCTGCACCATCACCAAAAATTACAGCAGTATCTCTACCACATGTAGAAATATCCATGGCAGTGGATTGAACCTCAGCGCCAATGACAAGTACATGTTCAAATACACCATTTTCAATATATTGTTGAGCCACAGAAAGTCCATATACAAATCCCGAGCATTGCACTCGAATGTCTAACGCACCAATGGTGGGAAAACCCATTTTTTCTTGTAATAAACACCCTGAACCTGGGGCATAAAAATCAGGCGTTGAAGTGGCAAAAATAATAAGCCCAATATCTTCTTTACTTACACCTGCACGTTCCATTGCCATTTCTACAGCAGGTATAGCAATATCAGATGTGGATACACCATTCTCCACATATCGACGTTCTTTTATTCCCGTACGCTCCTGTATCCATTCATCGCTGGTATCCATAAACTGGGATAAATCATCATTGGTCATAACCTTTGAGGGCACAAAAAACCCTGTACCACTAATTTTTGCCTTCGGCATCAATACCTCCTACCTTAATATCCTTCAACTCTAATTGAATGGTTCGTCGCCCATTCCACACATTTTCACCAATGGAAAATGATATATGAATAGGTTCATTCAATAATAGTTTTTCAAAATGGTCTGCCATATTAAATCCAATGGCCTCAAATATGGTTTGATTATGCTTCACATTAAATTTAATGGTATCAAAATTTTTGCCAATGAGTTTGGGCATACCCTCTACCCTTACATTTTCAGCAGAAAATACGGGTCGCATATTCCCTGGTCCAAAGGGTTCTAGCGCATGTAAAAATTTAAGAAATCTTCCATTAATTTCTGATAGATTCATTTTTGCATCAATTTTTAGCAATGGCTTCAACGCATCTTTACTGATTTGTGTACTTGCCACCTGTAAAAATGATGTCTTAAAATCATCAACATTTTCAGCTTTTATAGATAATCCAGCCGCAATGGGATGACCACCAAACCCCTGCAATAATTCCTTACAATGTGCCAAGCCATCTACCATGTCAAATTGGGGAATACTTCTACAGGAACCTCTTCCTTCATTTCCATCAATACCAATGATAATTGTGGGTTTAAAATATAATTCTTTAATGCGTGATGCCACAATCCCCACTACCCCATGGTGCCAACCTTTATTTGCAAGTACAATGGCGTTTTCTTCTGTAGAGGTGGAGGAATTATTAACCATTAAAATGGCCTCATCAACCATTTGTTGAGTAATCTCTTTTCGGCGTTCATTTTCACGCTCTAACTCTTTGGCTACCTCCATGGCATAAATGGCATTGTTTGTCGTCAGTAACTTTACTGCTCGTCCGGCATCACCTAAACGTCCTGCCGCATTAATTTTAGGGGAAAACCAAAATACCAATCTCCCCACGGTGATATCTTTATCCCATAATCCACCTGTTTTTAATAATGCTTTTACGCCAGGCTTTGTCCCTTTAGCAATTTTTTCCAATCCATCATTCACAATAATCCTATTCTCATCCACAATGGGAACTAAATCTGCAGCAGTGGCTATTGCAACCAAATCACTATGATCCCACACCAATTGGGGGTCAAGATTATAAATATCACAATAAGCTAAGGCAAATTTAAACGCAACTCCTGCACCGCATAATCCTTTAAACGGATAATTGCAATCCTTACGATTGGGATTTAAAATAGCATAAGCATTTGGTAATTGAGCATCTGGTTTATGGTGGTCGGTAATGATTACATCAATGCCTAATTCATTGGCAAAATCTATTTCATCAAATGCATTGATGGCACAATCACAGGTTATGAGTAAACTGGCTTGAATATACTTTGCATATTCAATTCCCTTTTTAGATAGCCCATATCCTTCATTTTCTCTGTCGGGGATATAGTAATGAACTTCAACGCCAAGTGATTTTAAGAATAAATATAATAATGCAGTTCCACTGGTTCCATCCACATCATAATCACCAAATACAAGAATACTTTTATTAGACGATATTTGCTCATGGAGTCGATGTACTGCTTTTTCCATATCCTCCATGAGGAGAGGATTATGTAGATTTTTTGTATCATGGAAAAAATAATGTCGAGAATCTTCTCTGGTTCGGATACCACGTAAATACATGACCTTTGCAATTGTGTTGGGAAGGTTGAACTCTGATGCGATGGAATTTACCACCTCATCATCAATGGGTTTATATGTCCATGTTGGTTGAATCATAAATAAAAATGAGGTTGGATCATAAGCCGAATTCTGTCTCCTAACAAAAGTTAGGATGTTGGTCATTCATCTGGGAATGCCTTCACAGGCAAACTCTAGCAATCTACCCGCCCTTGAGTGCGAACAACACAGGGCTGCTTGATCTTGCTCCGAGTGGGGTTTACCTGGCTGCCCCTGTTACCAAGAGCACCGGTGGTCTCTTACACCACCCTTTCACCTTTCTCCGCCAGAAGACGGATGTTTACTCTCTGTTGCACTTGCCAGTCCCTTACGGGATCCTCCATTTCGGAGGCACTCTGTTCTATGGAGTTCGGACTTTCCTCTCTTTAAAAAGAGCGACCAACTCACCAACCTCAATTGAGATTAATCTTCAGCCCCATCCCAAAATAAGAATACACTACAAGATGGACAAGTAACAATGGTAGCATTTTCCTTTATCTCAATCGCCGTTTGAGGAGGTAACTTTGAATAACAAGAACCACATGCACCTCTTAAAATACTCACCATACCCACACCATCTCTGGCACCTTTTATACGTTCATAGGATGATAAATAACGTCTATCAATTTCTGAAGTCATAGTTTCACGAGAAGTTTTTAACGCTTTTTCTTCAGATTCTGTTTGAGATAATGCACTTGACAGCTCATCTTTATCAGATTCAAGTGATTCAGTAACTTGCTCAATTTTATTTTCATTGGATTTAATCAATTCTTCCAATTGAGTTTTTTCTTCTTCCAGCTCAAGTATAGTCGTTTCTGAACTTGAAATTGACTTCTTCATATGATCTATTTCTGCATTGAGTGCATCATATTCTTTATTGGAGGTAACTAAATAAATTTGATCTTGATATTTTTTTAGCTTGTGATTAAAACCTTCAACTTCAGCGTTAAATTTCCTACACTCTTGAGTAATTTCTTCTATGCGTTGAGTTTTTTGGGAATTTTCAGTCTGATAGGTTTCTAATTCTAAAACTTGAGATTCAACTTTTGAAGGTAAATCTCCTTTTAACTCATTAATTTCATATAGACGACTATCAATCTCTTGTAATTTGATTAATTGATTTAAAATTTCTTTCATTTGTTCCTCTCAAACAAAAAATGCACCCATTGGTGCATTTGAATACAACTCTGATGATTTGTCTCCTGACAAAGTAAATTTCTTTGGTTAATATTTAATATCTCTAAATCCATTGCACAGAAGGGCTGATAATATAGGGATTTATTCTCATATCACCCAAGAATTAGGCATGAAATAAATATTATCATGAACATGAAAGGACACTTAAATTTTACCACTATTTGGGAGATATAAAATGCTATCAACATTGATGGATGATATGAAAAATGCCATGAAGTCTGGAAATAAGGATGAACTGGCTGCTTTGCGTAATTTAATTGGTAAAGTTAAAGCTAAAAAAATAGACAAAGGTGAAGAGCTCACCTCAGATGAAACTTTAAAAATCATCATTACGTCTGCAAAACAATTGAAAGATTCAATTCAACAATATGAAAAAGGAGGGCGTTCTGATTTAGTAGAGAAAGAATCGTTTGAACTCTCCATTGTTGAAAGATATCTCCCTCAACAAATGAGTGAAGATGAAGTTCAGCAAATCGTATCAGAAGTGATTGCAGAGGTTGGGGCAACCACAATGAAAGATATGGGAAAAGTTATGGGGGGAATTATGAAACGTGTTGCCGGCCAAGCCGATGGGAATCTCATTCAACAATTAGTTCGTAAGGAGCTTAATTAATGACCTTTACCCCTCCTGATATTATCATTCTTTTGATTTTGGCCTTTTTCACTTTTGGTGGTTTTAAAAATGGTTTTATAAAAGAGGCAGCTCGCATCATCGGCATGGTAGGCGGATTTATATCAGCTTATAAATTCCATGATGAACTCATGCCCCATTTAGAATTATATTTCTCCAATCCAAATGTGTTGACTGTGGTTTCCTATTTAGTGGTATTTTCTGGAACACTTGTAATTATTAATGCTATCGCCATGGCATTACAAAAATTGTTTGAATTTATACTATTGGGATGGCTGAACCGATTATTAGGCACATTGTTAGGCTTAATAAAGGGTATTTTAGTGGTGAGCATAATAATTTTTGTTCTTGAGATTGCCCCTGCGGAGATTCGTCAAAAATTAGAAAATGATTCTGAGATGTATAAAATATGTAATGTGGTAAAAAGTTATATCATCAAACAAACCATGCTTAATGAAAAAGTTGATACCTTTCAGGAAGATATTTACGAAACAATCCAAGAGCCCAATATCCAAAAGCTATTAGAGCAAGAATAAATTCCATGCACATTGCTCACTCAGTTTATAACGATGTGGGATTTAATACCATTCGCCAATGGTTAGCAGATCATACTTCTTCTCAACGGAATATAGAAAAATTCCTTCAATTAACGCCCCATGCTCAACCTGAAATCATAATACAATCGTTTGCCCTTACCGAAGAAATCATAAACGGCATCGTTCGTAAAGATGTATTGCCTACACCCTCCATTTCTGATTGCGAGTTTTGGCTAAAAGAATTACACATTCATGGCTCTCAATTATCAGAAGAACATTTTAAATCACTACGATACATTCTCAGATTATCCATTGATGTAAAAACCATAATTGATTCTAAAAAATATCCTCATTGGTATCCAGTTTCACAACAGCTCATTGACATAAAGGCAGGGATTAAAAAAATTGAATCTGTCTTTGACGATGCATTTATCATCCGTGAAGATGCCAGTGATGAATTACTATCTATCCATCGGCAATTAAAGAAAACTCAGGCAAGAATTCAATCACGGATGAAAGAAATTTTTGCAGAAGCACAAAAAGAAGATTGGCTTCAAGACGATCATATTGCCATGCGAAATGGTCGAAATGTACTTCCCATGAAGGCTAGCCAAAAGCGTAAAATTAAAGGGATTGTACAAAGCCAATCTGCCACGGGACAGACGGTATTTATTGAACCCATTGAAATTATTGAACTAAATAATGAGTTTACAAATTTACAGTTTAAAAAGGCTGAAGAAATTCAACGCATCCTCACTGAACTGACTACTTTTTTTAGACCCTATGCCCAAGAGATTGAACATTCAATTCATATCTTAGAAAGATTTGATTATCACATTACCCTTGCAAATTTTTCTATCACCATCAATGGAGTTCAACCTCGTTTGGTAAATAATGGTGAAATCAACATTATAAATGGAAGAAATCCCCTTTTAGAATTAGCTAAGAAAACTGTGGTTCCTTTGAATCTCAATATGGATAATAATGAAAATATTTTACTGTTATCAGGACCAAATGCTGGGGGAAAAACCGTTACATTAAAAACGGTGGGATTGTTTTCTATCATGGCACAATGTGGAATATTCATTCCTGCTGAAAAATCTACGCTTCCCATTTTCACACAAATACTTTGTGATATTGGCGACCAACAATCCATTGAAGATGATTTATCAACCTTTTCTGCACATGTTCAAAATCTATCAGCAATTATTGAAAAATCAGATAAGAATACCCTCATTCTTTTAGATGAGTTAGGAACGGGAACAGACCCTGATGCAGGTGCTGCAATATCCCGTGCTATTTTAGAATCCTTACTTGAATCAAAGGCAACGGTATTAGCCACCACCCATCTGGGTGCACTTAAATCTTGGGCTCATGAAACCAAAGGAGTGAAAAATGGGGGGATGGTATTTGATCCCAATGGACTAAAGCCCACTTACGAATTGCAATTAGGCTATCCAGGGGCAAGTTATGCCATTGAAATATCCACTCGAATGGGATTGGATAAAAATATTATTAATAGAGCTACCCATCTTATTGGCGATAATTCGGTAAAATTGGAGGAAATCCTAAGAGTATTAGAAGAAGAACAATTAAAAGTATCTGATTTAAAATTAGAATTATCCACACGGGAAGAACGTTTACGAGAAAAAGAAACTGCCGTTAAATATATTGAAAATGAATTGAAGAAAAAGCAGAAGCGTGCAACATCAGATGCTGCCACTGAAGCTGAGGCTTTGGTGATTGAAACCCGAAGAGAAATGGAGAAACTTGTTTCAGATATTCGTGCTTCCAATGCAGATAAGGAGAGTATTCGTACTGCAAAAAATGCCCTAGACTCCTCTATAAAAAAACTCAAACCTTTACAAAAAAAACCGGTAGAAAAATCTCCATATAAAACCTTAAAAAAACGAGATGCCAAAGAAGGGTTTCGGGTTTACATCCCCCATTTAGAATTATCTGGAGTAATCATACATCCACCCAATAACAAAAATAAAATAACGGTAGAATCAAACGGATTAAAACTCACTTTAAATTTAAAAGAATTAACCTATGAGAAAAAAAGTCCTCCTTCAGTTAAACATACGCCAATATCCATAAATAAAATTAAACGCCCAGAGAGAATGCGTATAGATTTGCGTGGTAAAAGGGTAGATGAAGCCATTACAGAACTCCAAATGTTTATAGATAGAGCTTTAGTTTCAGGGATGTCACAAGTGAGTATATTGCATGGAAAAGGTACGGGTGCGCTCATGGATGCAGTAAAAAACTATCTTGCAGATCAATCGTTTGTAAAATCATTTAACTTTGCCCATGAAGACCATGGAGGTGCTGGTATCACTGAGGTGATTTTTAATGATTAAAAGTGTCATTAATAGTGTTCCTTCACCCACTAAGGTACTTTTTTCCACATATATTGCCCTGCTATTGCTCTTTATGTTTTGGCGTGCAATCTTTCTATTTTTCTTTATGGATGACCTCTCTTCATCACATATTTTATTATATGCACAATCTTTCTTAGTGGGAATTCGATTAGATTTGGTGGTTATCTCTTATCTGATGCTTCCCGTTTTGTTTACAATATACATGCCTGTGGTGGGATGGTCACACCTCTATTATCAACATGTATTAAAAATCTATATTGTTTTATTATCCCTCTTTGTATCGGTATTTTGTAGTATAAATTTGGAATGGTTTAATGAATTTGGTCATCATGTAAATACGATGATTATCATGTACGGTACTGGAGGTACTGAAGGCTGGGAGCTTGTGTGGGAAGAATATAACCTGCCCCTTTACACCGTAGTTTGGATTTTAGTTACGGGAGGAACATTCACCCTTTGGAAAAGGAGTTTATCATCACCCACATCCTTTGGAGTGCTAAAGGGCAGCATTACCTTTTTTATTACATTGGTTGTTTCCGTTTTATTTATGCGAGGGGGTACTCAAGAAAAACCTGTAGATTGGGGATATGCCCATTTTTCCAATGATAATATGGCCAATCAAATTGCACAAAACCCCATTTTCTTTTTTGGTCGCTCATATATTGAATTGCAAGAAGAAGAATCCTTTAACACCCATTTTAATAAGGATGTGGATTTTTCACATATCCATCAGCAGATAAAAAAACTCAAACGGAAGAACTCCATCCCTGAATCTACCTATGATGTAGAGGTAGGTAAAAACCCCAATATTGTGGTCATTATTTTAGAATCATTTGTGTCTGAAAATTGTAATTTTTTGAATCCACATTTACAAGAGAATATCACCCCATTTTTATCTCAACTATCCACAAAAAGCATAAACTTTAACCGATGTTTTGCCAACGGAAATCGTTCTGCATTTGGTATTGGTTCAATCTTATGTTCTTGGCCAGTCCTGCCGGGGAAACCTATTATCACCCAAGTTGAAGCAGGTTTTGAAAATAATCCCGCTACCCATACATTAGAATTATTTTTACAATGGGGATATGATTTAACCTTTCTTTATGGCGGCGATGCAAACTTTGATAATATGAAAGGCTTTGCCATGGCCAATGGATTTCATCATGTCATTGATTGGAATGATGGTTTCTTAGCCAACA
This sequence comes from uncultured bacterium, assembly GCA_964419445.1. GTDB lineage: Bacteria > Fidelibacterota > Marinisomatia > SCGC-AAA003-L08 > D37C17 > JABHHG01. Next base: position 14,827 of record CAYQPE010000009.1, on the reverse strand, counting down.
AATCTGATGGGACCATGTGGGGGAAGTACGACCATATCATGTTTGATAAACTCATTGATATTGCCAATGCTAAAGGGGAAAATCCCTTTATGATAAACTTTTTTACCACTACTAATCATGATCCATTTCGTGTTCCAGAATCGTATGAAAATCGACTTCCACAATTCCAATCAGGAAATGCAAAATTTATACGTGCTAAACGTACCATGGCATATAATGATATTGTTCTAAAAGAATTTTTTGAACAGGCAAAACAAACCCAATGGTACCACAATACCATATTTGTAATTACTGCCGACCATGGACTAAATGTTCATCGAAACATCCCCAATCACCCCTTAAATGGACATATACCCTTTATAATTTATTCACCTTTGATTGACACTACATTGCAATCCAATAAAATTGTAAGCCAAATTGATATTCTTCCCACCATCATTGACATAATGGGTGAAGATCAGGTTTTACCAAATTTATATGGAAATTCTGCACTACATGGAGGTGATGGATTTGCCTGTAGAGTTTCACATAAGAACTTACAATGGATTACCCCAAACCATATTTATTTTCAGCTCATGGGGAATGATAAACAGCAACTCTTTACCTATGAAAATTTGTGGAACCAGCCCTATACCCAATTACCGTTGGAACACCAATTGTATAATTATCATCAAAATATTAGTCAATATTATATTCAGCATGCATACGCCACGTTTAAACGATTGTATTGATGAAAAGGGGTATGGATGTACCTATTTAATGTGAAACAAACTTAGTTTATGATAATGGGCAGCAGCTCAAATTAATATATTATTTAAAATAAACGAGCTATATCATTTACCATGATGGTGATGAATAAGAATAATAAAAATAGGATGCCAACTTGTTGAATCCCCATTTTAACCTTTAATGATAATTCATGTCCCATAATGCCTTCTACTATGGCAATAATTACATGACCACCATCTAATCCGGGGATAGGTAAAATATTTATTAATCCTAAGTTTACCGATAAAAATGCCATTAATCCAATTAAGGCAGAAAAGCCAACTCCAGCCGTTTCACCAGCAATTTTGGCAATCATGACGGGACCTGCCATTTCATTTACAGACACCTGACCTGTCATTAATCCCCATATCGTAGATAGCATCATATTAACCCACATATATGTGCGTTCAAATCCTGCAACAACAGATTCTGAAAAACTGGCCACACGCATGTTTACTTTGGGTCCAATACCAATTAGCCCAACAGATGTGGGAATGCCATCTATAGCTTGTTCTCCCATAGTAGTGGTAATTGAATCAGACAGGGTAACGCCTTCACGTTCCCAAGCAACTTTTATGGTGGTATTGGGATGTTGATGAATATATTTTGTCATATCAGACCAAAAATTTACAGGTTCATCATTGATGGAAATAATCATATCATTGACCATCAACCCTGCTTGTTCTGCAGGATAATCAGGAACCACTGAACCAATGATTGGACGTTCTTCCACATCACCAATCCCAAGGGTAAATGTGAGTGCAAAATTTAAAACTATGGCTAAAAGAAAATTCATAATAACACCGGCAGACATTATCCACACCTTTGCCCATGTGGGTTGAGATCGAAATTCATCTGGTGCACCAGTGGTAGTAGTGTCCATGCTTTCATCAATAATACCTGCAACTTTTACATATCCACCAAGGGGAAACCACCCAATACCATATTCTGTACCATTTATAACTTTTTTCCACCCATACCCAAAAAGGTTAAATCCAATATAAAATTTTTCTACTCTTACACCCACCGACCGGGCTGCCATGTAGTGCCCTAATTCATGAATAAATACAAGTACACCAATTACAAAAATAAATGATAACAAACTGGTCATAATTAAATGCGTCCTTTAATATAATGTTGGGTCCATGAGGTTAATTCTGCTATATCATCCAAATTAGGATGTGAAATGTGGGGATGTTCTGTAATGGCATCTTCAATTAAATTGGGGATGTCCACAAATTTTATTTTATCCGCTAAAAAAGCATACACAACGGTATCATTGGCAACATTTAAAACTACGGGATGAGAATCCCCTGCTCGTAATGCATCATAGGCCAATTGAATACATCTAAATTTTTTTAAATCAGGTTCTTCAAAGGTTAATGTACCAATTTTAGCCAAGTTCATGGTTTCCCAATAAACATTTGCATGATGAGGATAAGTTATAGCATATTGAATGGGGATTTTCATATCAGGTAATCCCAGCTGCGCTTTGACTGAGCCATCTACAAATTCTACCATAGAGTGAATAATAGATTGAGGATGCACGACGATGTCAATATCATCAGCAGGCATATTAAATAACCAATGGGCTTCTATCACTTCTAAGCCTTTGTTCATCATGGTGGCAGAATCTATGGTAATCTTATTTCCCATACTCCAGTTTGGATGTTTGAGAGCTTGAGCCTTTGTAATGGATGCAAACTCAGAAAAGTCTTTTGTTCTAAAGGGGCCTCCTGAACCCGTAAGGATGATTCGTTTTACTTCATCCATTTTTTCACCCACCAAACATTGCCAAATTGCTGAATGTTCACTATCTACAGGAAAAAGGGTTACATTATGTTTTTCTAATAATGAATTGATATAATCCCCTGCCATAACCAAGCTCTCTTTATTTGACATTGCCACATCTACACCTGCATTGATAGCATTTACTGTAGGTTGCATCCCATCAGCACCAACCAATCCATTTACCATTAAATGAACATCATCACGTTGAGCCAATTCTAATAAACCAGCTCTACCTGAAAGCACTTCAACGCCAGATAACGATGAATAAACTTCATCAGCTTTTGTAATATCACCAATACAAACTGCCTGAGGATTATAGGCTTTTGCTTGTTCAATAAGTCGCTCGGCATTGGAATGAGCAGATAAATAGACTACCTCAAAATCCTTATGGAGCTTATTCACTACATCAAGAGTTTGAGTGCCAATAGAACCTGTTGATCCAAGAATGCTTAGTCGTTTCATATCCCTACTGTAATCCCTATAAATGGGGTAAATGAATGGGCATCATCTTGAATAACACCCCCCTTATAATTAATTCCTTTAATAAATTTTTCTACTGAAATGGTATATCTACTAGATGCCCATAAATTGTGGAAATAGCGATTAAAATCAAATCCCATGATTGCCCATTTTGATGTAAACCTAGAAATTAATCCCACATGGAACCATCGATATATTGAGTTTTTATAAAATCTTAATCTATGTACGCCCATATCAATAGCAAATGATTGAAGATGTTTTGTTTTCCAGTTTGGGTTTGTATAGCCAGCACTCATATTATGATATAGTGATTTATCCTTGTCTATTTTCAAAGATGCCAATGTACCTGATAAATATAAATTGTCTGATGGCCACCATTGTAAAGTACTGCTTAAATGATCGGATTCAGGATGCGGGATATAATTAAGATGAAAATAAATGTCTGAGTCTTTTATACGCTGAAACGTATTTTGAGCGGAAATAAGCTTTAACTCAGATGGAAAAAGAATGGAAAAGAGGGAAAACATCATGATAAATCTCATGCAATTAAATGAGTCCTCTATCGCTATTCTCTAGAAATGTTATAATATTTTTTATTTCATCAGATTGCGTTAATTCATCTTTTATTGATTGAATCGCCTGACTTGTATTTAGGTCTGAATAGAATATCTTTTTATAAGCACGTTTAATATTCATCCTAGATTCAGAAGAGAACTCACGACGACGTAAGCCCACATTATTTACCCCTGCAAATTTTAGCGGTTCACCTGATGCGAGAATGTATGGAGGTACATCTTGAACTACTCTATAGCCACCGCCAATAAATGCATGATCACCTATTTTACAAAACTGATGAACAGGAGTCATGCCACCCACAATCACATGATAGCCAATTTCCACATGCCCTGCAACTTGTACACCATTGGCTAAAATGGTTTTATCTCCAATAATACAGTCATGAGCAATATGCACATAGGCCATAAGCAAACAATCACTCCCTACTGAAGATTTTCCAATTTCGGAAGTGCCTCGATTTAGAGTACAAAACTCCCTTATTGTGGTTCTATCTCCAATTTCAAAGAGGGTATGTTCACCTTCAAATTTTAAATCTTGGGGGATTTCCGCAATTACAGAAGATTGAAAAATTCGGCAATCTTTACCAATACGAGCACCAGAGCGGATAACGGCAGAAGATTTAATTTCAGTACCATCACCAATAATTACATCCTTTTCCACAATGGCAAATGGTCCAATAGAAACATTTTCACCGATTTGTGCATCTTTATCTATAATTGCTGAAGGATGAATTTGAGTAGAGATATCTAATCCCTCCTATCAACTACAGAAGATAGAAATTCTGCAGAGCAAACCACTTCACCATCAACCATTGCTTTTGCACTAATTTTACATGTACCCATTCTAAATTTCACTAACTCTGCTTCAAAAATAAGTTGATCCCCTGGCTTAACCACCTTTTTAAATCGAGATTGATTTATTCCAGTGAAATACATAAGCTTTGTTTCAGGATTTGGAATAGTGTTTAATACTAAAAATCCACCGGCTTGTGCCATTGCTTCTAAAAGTAATACACCTGGCATGACAGGCTGACCCGGGAAATGTCCCTGAAAAAAGGGTTCGTTAAACGTAACATTTTTCAATGCTTTTACTGTCTTCCCTGGATTTAATTCTAAAATTCTATCTACCAATAAAAATGGATATCGATGTGGAAGAATTTGTAAAATAGAGTGAATATCAAACTGTGCCATTGCATTCTCTCGTTGTTTCTTTTTGAGTTCTAATTTCTTCGTAAATGTTTTTTTAATCTTCTTAACAAGCTCAACATTGGCGGCATGACCACTTCGTGCTGCAATAATATGCCCTCGAATAGGAATACCTAATAATGCCAAATCACCGATTAAATCCAACGCCTTATGCCTTACTGGTTCATTTGGAAATCGTAATTCAATGCCATTTAAAATGCCATTTTCACCACAAAAAACATCTGAGTCAATCTTGAATAATTTTTTTAATTTGTCAATTTCACCTTCTTCAACTTCTTGGTCTAAAAATACAAGGGCATTATTTACACTTCCACCTTTTATGAGACCTTGTTCTTTCATTCCTCTTATTTCAGAGAAAAAGCAAAAAGTTCTCGATGGTGCAAATTCCTCTACAAAGTCCTCTTCTAAAGAATACAATGCAGTGTATTGTGTGCCTAAAGATGAAAAATTATAATCCGTCATAAATGTAATTCGGAACATGTCAGAAGGGAGTACATGAATATCTACACCACGTTTTGGCTCACTATAAGTAATGGTTTGGTCAATAACTAACTCATCACGTTGTACATTTTGTTCTACAATTTCAGCGTCAATAAGTTTTTCAACAAAAGGCTGAGCACTACCATCCATCACGGGAGGTTCTTTTTCTGTAAGCTCTATGAGGATATTATCAATTTGAAGCCCTACCACTGCTGCCAGAATATGTTCAACCGTGTGGATTCTGAAGCCGTTTTGACCAATTGTAGTACCTCGTGATATATCAATTACATGGTCAATATCTGCAATAATTTCTGGGCAATTTTCCAAATCTAAACGCTTAAACCTAATCCCTGAATTTGGCTCAGCCGGTTTGAATGTTGCCGTAGATTCTACACCTGTATGTAAACCAATACCACTAATACTCACTGTATTATTAATGGTGCATTGATTTTTATAATGATTAAATTTTTTTGACATTAATCTTTATTTTTTTCTAACGCTCTAACACGTTTCTGTAACTGTGGAAGCTGATTAATTATTGCCTCTTGTTTCCTTCGTTTCATATGATCCCTTGCTGGGATTCCTGAAACAAATGAACCTGCCTTTAATGATTTTGTTACTAAAGTATTGGTAGCAACTATACACTTATCTTCTATTTTTATATGACCAATTATTCCACTTTGACCACCAATAGTAACAAAATCCCCTAATTCACAACTCCCAGCCAAACCAACTTGACCCGCAATTACGCACCCTTTTCCAATAATAACATTGTGTGCAACTTGAATGAAATTATCTAATTTGGAAAATTCTCCCACAATTGTACTCTCAATACTACCTCTATCCACACAGCAATTTGCACCTATTGCAACATCATTTTCAATAATTACATTTCCAGTATGGGGTACACGATGGTGATTTCCATTTTCTGAAACTAAACCAAAACCATCTGCACCAATAACAGTACCTGAATCTATATGTACATTATTACCAATGTTTACATCATGATAAATAGATACATTTCCTCGTACAGTTGAATTATCCCCGATGATAGAATTTTCGCCAATGATGGAATTATGCCCAATATATGAATTATCACCTATTTGAGCATTTGACTCAATGACGACATGCGCCCCAATAAATACATTTTCACCAACTTTTGCAGATTCATCAATAATTGCGCTGGGGTGAATTTGTGATGTCCAATTTTTGAGTGGTCTAAAAAGTTTGCTCACTTCAATAAATGAAAGTGATGGATTTTCGACCTGAATGAGGGTTTTATTATTGGAGTCCACATTAATTTTTTCATTCACTAGCACCACTGATGCTAGGGTGTCATTTATTAATGACGCATACTTTGGGCTTGCCATATAAGTTACACAATTTTCCCGTCCTCCGTTCAACTCACATATATCATTTACGGTGACGTTTCCATTTCCCAATATGGTGCCATTTACGGCATTGGCTATGTCTAAAGCCGAGTACAATTATCTAAAATTATTTGCTGGATGTAGTTGACTTGCGAAGCTCTTCCATTACGTCTTCCGTTAGATTATTTGAATCCAACGCATACACGATTGCTCCACCAACGGCATCTAGAATATAGTCATAACCTTGACGCTTACCTACTTCTTGAATAGCCTCATCAATTTTTGTAAGAACTGGTTTTAACAATTGATTTTGCTTTCTATAGATCTCACCTTCAGGACCAAATTTCTCCATTTGATACTGCTGAATTCTTTGTTCTTTTTTAATGAGATCTTGTTCTTTTTCTTGACGTCGAGCATCACTCATTAGCAACCGTTGTCTATCATATTCTTGCTTTAAACTGTCTAGCTGTTGAATCAGTCCTTCCATTTCGCTTTGTAATTTTCGTTGTTCTTTCTCAAGGTCAACCTGAACTTGACGAACCTCTTCAAATTTTGACATAATTTCATTGGAGTCAATATATCCAATTTTTACATCTGCAAATAGTAATGATGAAAACACAATTGCATTGATGAATAATTTATATCCCATAATCCTCACTTTTTATCCTTTCATTAAAACGGCATTCCAAAAATTAAATGATAATCCCATCCTCGTGGTCCATCATTTTCATAAATGCCAACATTATCAAATCCATATCCCATGTCATAACCTAACATTCCTAACATAGGCATAAATAATCTTACACCAATTCCTGCAGACCGCTTTAAATCAAATGGATCAACAGTATCAAAATTTTCCCATACATTTCCAGCTTCAGCAAATGCCAGTGCATAAATTGTGGGATTCTCAGATAAAGAAAACCTAAACTCTAAAGCATACCTGAGCATAATATTTCCAGCATTATAATAACCATCTGGTCCAACTGAATTTTCTTCATATCCACGCAACATTTCACCATATGGCATGCCACTTCCACCCATCATAAATTTAGCACTTGGTGGAATTACCGAGCGTTCACCAGAACCCACAGAAATTTGCTTTAGGGCTCCTAATTTAATGCCTTGATGCATGACGAATTTACGCATAAGTGGAGTAAACCACTTTATATCAAAAGTATGCTTATGATAATCCTCATCACCACCCAATACTGAGCCTGATAAAATTGAATTCCAGGTGAGTTGTGAGCCTCGAGTAGGAAACTCAGGATGATCTCGACTATCTCTTGAAATGATTTGTGTGAATGAAACTCCTGAAGTTTTAAACTCTGCCTGACCATCATTCTCTTCAATGAGATTTTCAATGGAAGAACCAAAATACCCCATTAAATCATCTCCACTATTAGAGAAATACGTTTTATTAGATAACCTAAAAATCCAAGACCCCCTAAAAAATGGGTCTGGCCATTTAAATCGACGTCCCCATCGTGCAGAACCTCCCATTTGTTTCATATCAAAGGGAAGATAATTCCCCGAACCTTGACCTCTTTCAGTATAGAAAAATGATGCCCCCACTAAATTGGGAGTGTCAAATAACCATGGTTCAGTAAAACTTATTGAAAAGGATTGATAACTGGACTGATTATTGCTTGAATTATAAGAGGGGGTATTATAATAGTTTGAAGTTGAATTTGTAGAATTATTTCCGCTCAATCCACGATTGTATGAAATAGAAAGGGTTTGTCCACGTCCTCTAAAATTAGGAAATTCAAATCCACCTCCACCAGTGAAACCATGCACTTCATTATATCCCATTGAAAGATTTGCTTGTCCTGTACTTTTTTCAGATACATCAATAGTAATATCAATTTCATCTTCATCTACCGGTGAAACATTTGGAATCACATTATCAAAAAAATTCAGCATGAACACATCACGGTAACTGTCTAATAGTTTTTTACGGCTAAATATATCTCCAGGATATACCATCAATTCACGTCGAATTACATTCTCATGTGTCTTTTGATTTCCTCCAATAATGATTTTTCTTACTTTTACAATTTCATTTTCGGTAATATCAAAGTGAACATCTAAAGAATCATCACCAACAGGTTGGATGTGTGGAATTATTTGAAAATAGAAATACCCTTTATCCATATACAATGGGCTTACTTTTTCTGAAATGGACATCTGGAATTTTTCGTCATTATACAGGTCTCCAAAATCAAATCCTAAATAATCCTGAAGTTCGTCATCATTATGAATATGATTACCATTCCATGTAAAATTTCTAAAATAGTACTGGGGTCCCTCATAAACATTTATGATTAATTTCATTCCCTTTTCAGTAACGATTAATTCATCACTTTCAATATAAAAATCTCTGTAACCCTTATTATGATAAAATCGTGCTAATTCAGTTTTATCTGATGTAAACTTTTCTTCATCCCACTTGCCTCGCCATGGCATGAATAAATTCCAAGGTTTTGTTTCTTTAAATTTCCATTTTAATTTAAAATCTGAATAAGTATGATTTCCATTAATCTCAATTTCACGGATTTTAAGTTTTTTACCTTCAGAAATTTTAAATTCTAAATCTACAGTATTGGGTTCATCTGTATTTTTGTAAATCGTATCAATTTCTACATTGTGATAATGTTTTGAAATATAGAAATTTCTTAATGATTCCATAGCATCAAACACGGATTTATCAGATAAAATCTGTCCTGATGTGAGTACAATCTCTTCATTCAATGTTCGTTTTGATTTTTTATTCCCAGAAAACGAATACTCACCTAATGTTGGATATTCATCTACTTTAATGAGGAGATAAATTCCATCTTCAGTTTCTTCTGTGACAAAAATTTGAACATCACTAAATCTATTTAGCTTCCACAATCGTTTTATGCCTTTTTGGATTTCATCACTTTTGATGATCATCCCATCATATATTCGGGCATTTCTAATTACATCATCTTGTGATAGACGTTTATTGCCTTCAACATCTACGCCTAAAACACGGAGTTCAGTCATCTGTGAAAATAAGACCGAACTAAGCATAATGATTATAAGGGAAATTTTATTCACTAATCTGCTCACTAATTTTACCGAATCTACGTTCTCGGTTCTGAAAATCATCTATAGCTTTTTCTAAATGAGATTTCCCGAAGGCTGGCCAAAAGGTGTCCGTAATATGCAATTCTGTATAAGCTATTTGCCATAAAAGGAAATTACTCACTCGCATTTCACCACCCGTTCGAATAAGCAAATCAGGGTCAGGTAACTCTGAAGTATATAGATTTTGAGAAATTAAGGCTTCTGTGAATTCTGTATCTGCACCATGTTTTTTTATTACTTCATTGCATGCATGCACTAATTCTTGTCGGCCACCATAGCTTAATGCAAGGTTCAAATTTAACCCTGAATTCTGCTTTGTTAGATTCACAGCTTCATGTATTTCCTCTTGAACTTTAGAATCTAATTTTTGGATATCACCAATAACGGTAAATCGGACATTATTTTTATCTAAATCTGCAATTTCTTTTTTTAAGGATGAAACCAGTAGTTTCATTAATGCAGAAACTTCATCTAGTGGTCGATTCCAATTCTCTTCAGAAAATGTATAAAGTGTCAAGTGTTCAACACCAAGTTCACCACATAATTCGGTAATTTTTCTTACGGTTCTAACACCTTGTTTGTGACCCGCCAAACGTGGAAGGGCTTTTTGTCGTGCCCACCGACCATTCCCATCCATTATGATGGCAATATGTGAAGGAATTCTTTTCTTGATTACTTGTTTATTTGGCATAATTAATTAGTGCATACTCAGATACAAAAAATCAGTTCCACTTTATTTTTCAACCATATCAGTTAATGTATTTGCCATAGAAGCAAACATATCTGTGATAGGTGAATTTTCATATTGAAATACATATGGCTCGCCTGAATCTGCAGATTTTGCCAACTCTGGAGTTAAATAGATTTGTGCAAGTAAAGGAACATCCAAACGATCACTTTCCGATTTACCACCTCCACCAATAAAAACTTCAGACGTTTCATTGCAATGTGGACATAAATAATGAGACATATTCTCAACCACTCCCAATACTGGAGTATTTACCTTTTTGAACATATCTGCACCTTTTTTTACATCAAGCAATGCCAAATCTTGAGGGGTTGTCACAATTACAGCTCCAGTTAATGCTAACCGTTGAACAAGCGTAAGCTGAATATCTCCCGTGCCCGGAGGCAAATCTAAAATCAGATAATCAAGTTCTCCCCATAAAACATCATCAAAAAACTGTGATGTAAGTTTAGCCACCATTGGACCTCTCCAAATGGCAGGTGCATTATCCGAATTTATAAACCCAAAGGACATTAATTTCATCCCAAACTTTTCAATGGGAATTAATTTTTGCTCAGCTGTGATTTTGGGCTGATCATATGAACCAATTACCATGGGTAAGCTGGGGCCATATATATCTAAATCTAAGATTCCAACTTTATGATTTTTACTCAATTCTGATGCTAAATTCACTGCAACTGTAGATTTCCCTACACCGCCTTTACCACTGGCAACTGCTATAACATGTTTTACACCAGGTATGGGTTGCTGGCTCACTGTATTTTGAACTGGGGCCTGTTTAACCGGCTGGGATTCTAAGTTTACTTGAATATCTTTAATTTCAGTTTCTGATGATAGCACATTAATCACGTCAGATTTTATTGTATTCAGATGAGCTTCATTTTGTGTAGAAATTGAAAGGTTTACCTGAATTTGATTGGGATTTACCTGAATACCTTTCACCAATCCAAAAGAAACTATATCCCGAGAAAAACCAGGATAATTGACTTTTTTAAGGATTTCCATTATGTCTTGTTGATTCATATTGTCCTTGATTATAAAACGAACAAACGGCTGTCTGGATTCCCAAACAGCCGTTTTTTTTTGAATTAAAACTGGAGAATTATCCGTTATATTCTCTATCAAAGTAGTCGTAGTTCTTTTTAATATAATCATTCCATTCATCTGGAACTGCATCTTCCTCAAAAATAGCTTCAACTGGGCACTCTGGTTCGCATGCTCCACAGTCGATACATTCTTCTGGATCAATGTAAAGCATTTTTCCTGTTGGATCAAACCCTGGCTCTTTCGCCTCTGCTCCACTTCCTTCTTTATCATCAGGTCCATGAATACAATCTACAGGGCAGACCTCTACGCAGGCAGTATCACATGTACCAAAGCATGGGTCAGCGATTATATATGCCATTCTTAACTCTCCTAAAAATTTTTATTTCTGTTTGAATAAATTGTTGCTGTTCGTGCTAGAAAATTTAACCCTTAATTGAAAAATTGGGCAAATAATATTGTAAAATTCTCATAATTAAATTGGCCATATTCAATGTATTTGTGAAATTTCAATTTGTTGAGGAGAGATGTTTGTATTAACTTATGACTCAAGGCTATTAGGGTTTTTTGTCATATTGTGGAACCAAACGGATTTAGGACGTTTTGAAAGATTTTTTTAATTTCAATCTTTTTGTATTGTTGAAATAACCTCTGTTATTTATTTATACTCAATATTTTTTATTTTCGGTAAGATATTTTAGTTTTTTTATTCTTTGTCTTAATCCTTCCTTACCATCTACATCCACAATAACCAAAACCAAATAGCACATAGCGTCAATTATTGACGTAGATACTGGTTAACTTAACCAAAGAGGTGCATATAATGAAGTTGGTAAAAGAACTTTTCATTAATGTTACAGCTGGAAGTACGCGTATTGCCCTTACAGAAGGCGGTATTCTAACTGAGCTGTTCATTGAACTTCCTGACCATCAACGACTCGTCGGGAATATTTACAAAGGTCGTATTCAAAATGTAATACCCGGAATGCAAGCCGCATTTATCGATGTGGGCCATGAGATAAATGCATTCCTTCCATTTTCAGAAATTGGAAATTTAGAAAACCCTTCTAATTTCTCTTTCTCAGATGATGATGAAGAAAATGGGAAAAAACATAATAAGAAGAAAAATAACGCCAAAAAAGAAAATGACCCTGCTAAATTTCTAAAAATAAATGAAGAAATTTTAGTTCAGGTCATTAAAGAACCATTTAGTGGAAAAGGTCCTCGTGTAACGACAGATATATCCATTCCAGGTAGTTTGATGGTATTAGTACCAAACGCAAATTACATTGGAATTTCTCGTAAAATTACTGACAAATATGAGAAGCGCCGATTACGCCGAATTGCTAAATCTTTCAAGCCTGATAATTATGGGCTTATCATCCGAACTATTGCAGAAGGTAAAGATCAATCTACATTAGAATCTGATTTCAAACGTGTTTGGAATCGCTGGAAAGAATTAGAAAGCAAAGTCAGCAATAAAAAATCGCCAGCTCTAGTTTATAAGGATTTTACCACTTCTGACCAAGTTATCAGAGATTTATTTACGCCTGATATAAATAAATTGACTCTTGATTCTAAACCACTATATAAACGAATATTAAACTATGTAAATGACGTAGATCCATCATTGTCAAAAAAGCTTATCTTAAAAAAAGGTAAGGGAAGCGTTTTTGATGAATATAACATTGAAGAACAGTATGAAAAATCATTAAAACGTAAAGTATGGATGAAGAGTGGTGCCCACTTAGTCATTGAACATACTGAAGCAATGGTGGTAATTGACGTAAATAGTGGCCGATTCATTGGGAAAAAAGATCAAGAGCAGAACTCACTGAAAATAAATTTAGAATCTGCGCGTGAAGTGGCTCGCCAATTACGATTACGTGATATTGGCGGATTGATAGTAATAGACTTTATCGATCTACAAAAAGAAGAGAATCGTAAAAAAGTTTTTGATGAATTGAGGAATGCACTTCGAAACGACAGAGCAAAGGTTTCCTTGACGGAATTTTCTACTTTTGGACTATTAGAAATGACCCGACAACGAATTCGACTAAATCTATTACATACCGTAAGTGTAGATTGCCCTACATGTAATGGTTTAGGCAGAATTGCAACTCCTGATACCGTACTTACAAGAATTGAAAATTGGTTGAAACGATTTAAAACTAAGGCCAATGATCGACGACTAATTATTTACCTTCATAAAGAATTGTTAAATTATATCAATGAAACTAAATCTAAAGTGGTTAAAGGATTTATGTGGGATAATTGGATGCTTTTAGATTTACAGGAGGATAATACACTTTCACCTGCAGAGTTTAGGATTTACTCTAAAAAACGCAAATCAGATGTTACCAGTGAAGTTTAACTTGTATGCTATATAAATTAACAAATAAATTATTAGGCTAAATTAGGATGTATTTTTAAGATGTACGCATTAGTAGAATTCGCAGGAAAACAATTTAAAGTAGAAGAAGGTGCTCAGATTAAAGTACCTTTGGTTACTGAAAAAGTAGGTGGCAAGGTTAATCTTGACAAAGTACTCTATTTTGATGATGGTAAAAACAAAGTAGTAGGTACTCCTTTTATTGATGGCATGTCGATAGATGCCAAAGTTGAAGAACACGGCAGAGACCGTAAAATCGTTGTATTCAAGTTCAAAAGAAGAAAAGGGTATCAACGTAAAAATGGTCATCGTCAACAATACTCTGTTTTATCCGTAGGTAAACTAGGAGCAAAGAAAAAAGCAAAAGCTGCTCCTAAAAAAACAACTACCAAAAAAGCAGCGGCAAAGAAAACCACTACTAAAAAAACTACAACAAAGAAGAAAAAGGACTAAACAATGGCTCATAAGAAAGGTGTTGGTAGTTCGAAGAATGGTAGAGACAGCAATCCTAAGTATTTGGGTGCTAAAAGCGCCGATGGTCAAACGGTAACTGCTGGATCTATTCTCGTTCGTCAACGTGGAACTAAAATTCACCCCGGTAGAAACGTGGGTTTAGGTAAAGATGATACCCTTTTTGCTAAGATTAACGGTATAGTTAAATTTGAGCGAAAAGGTCGCGATAAAAAACAAGTCAGTATTGTAGCTAAGAGTTAAATACATTAAATAATATAAACTTAAAGCCTCAATCAATTTAATGATGAGGCTTTTTTAATATTAAAAATTCAAAAATGATTAAAAATTTATTTCTTTTATCTTTAACATCAATCTTGTTACCTGCTAGTATTTCTGGTACTATTTC
>CAYQPE010000008.1:33641-38023 GCA_964419445.1 uncultured bacterium | reverse complement strand
GTTTCTTTTCTAAGGTATCAAGACTCTTAGATTCACTCTTGGACATCGCTTCTGTATACCCTGCAATATCCGTAAACATGATGGCGGCGAGTTTTCTTTCTATGGACATAGTTAAATTTAAAAATAAATAATGTCCATCAAAAGAGCATTGTTTTATTTAGGCTTCTTCCAGGAGGTTTTTTTGCTCTTCTAATTTACAAGCATCAATGGTTTCAGTAAGATCACCATCCATAATATCATTGAGTTTGTAGAGCGTTAGATTAATGCGGTGGTCAGTTACGCGACCTTGGGGAAAATTATAGGTTCTAATTTTAGCTGAACGGTCACCTGTAGAAACCATAGATTTACGAGCATCGGCTCTTTCTTTGTTTTGCCGTTCTATTTCCACTTCGTATAATCGTGAGCGTAGAACTTTCATGGCCTTATCACGGTTTTTATGTTGAGAGGACTCATCTTGGCAGGTTACCACAAGCCCTGTGGGTATATGGGTGATGCGAATAGCAGATTCGGTTTTATTCACATGTTGACCTCCAGCACCAGAGGCACGATACGTATCAATTTTTAGTTCACTATCATTTACTTCAACATCCACATCTTCTGCTTCTGGCAATACAGCCACCGTTGCTGCACTGGTATGAACACGTCCGCTAGATTCAGTTTCTGGTACACGCTGTACACGGTGAACACCAGACTCAAATTTTAAATTACCATATGCACCTTCACCAATGATAGTAACGATGACCTCTTTAAGTCCACCGCCCCCACCGCCTTCATTTTCATGATAGACCATGGTTTCGGTTTTCCAGCCCTGTCTTTCGGCATAGCGCATATACATGCGATGTAAGTCTGCAGCAAAAAGAGCAGCCTCATCACCACCCGTACCGGATCGAATTTCTAATATGGTATTCTTATTATCATTGGGGTCTTTTGGTATGAGAAGAATTTTCAATTTTTCTTCCATGGTAGTAATTTCGTCCTTTAAAGGACCGATTTCATCTTTAACTAATTCCTTTAATTCGGGATCATCACCATTGAGGATTTCTTCGTCTTCTTGCAATTGTTCAAATTTAGATTTATACACATTACATACGGCCACTGCTTCCTCTAAACTGCGATGTTCTCGTGCCATCTGAGTAAAGGCTTTCATATCATTCATAGCATCTGGCTGACTCATTAAATGAGCCAGTTCATTATGACGATCAATGACAGTAAGAACCTTATCTATCATCCAATTGCCTCCGCCACATATGATTTACCTGAGTATTCATTTAATTTTTCACCAAAAGCAGATTCAAGCGCCGTAATAGCCACTTCAACTTGATCATTATCTGGCTGCTTTGTAGTAATATTTTGTAGCCAAAGCCCAGGTTTTGACAACAGTTTAAAGAAGAAATTTTCGCGATGTTTTGCCGTGAGCTTTAAAACCTCATATCCAATACCTGCCACTAGGGGAATAAATGGAATATGCATCACAATACGCATCCATGCCTTAATTTCGCCCACAAAAAGCATGAGAATGGAATCTAGCACTGAGAAAGACAGAATGGCTACAATCATAATGATAAACATAAAACTTGTGCCACATCGTGGATGCTGGGTAGGAAAAGATTGTGCATTATCGATGTTTAAAGACTTTCCTGATTCAAAGTTATAGACGGTTTTATGTTCAGCTCCATGATATTGAAATAGCCTTCTAACATCTGAAAGTAATGAAATAATAATTAAATAAATGAGGAAAAAGAAAATGCGTAATGCACCAGAAATTATATTAAAAATAAAGGCATCTTGGTCTTTATCAAAAAGCCATGTTGTGAGCCCAATAGGCGCAGCAAAAAATAAACCAATCGCTAATAAAATTGAAAAAACGGTCATAAGAACATCTACAATGGGATGTGGTTTTTCTTCGTCGGGCATAGCAATATCAGCAGACCATTGCAATGTTTGGAATCCCATTTTCATAGCTTCAAACAGACTAATGGCTCCTCGAAGAATAGGTTTTTTCAAATGAGGTTTCCGATCTACAATAGATTCAAAATCATAACGGTCAGTATGGATTTCCCCTTGGGGATCGCGTACCGCTGTTGAATATGCCCCAGGCACTCTCATCATGACCCCTTCAATAACGGCTTGACCTCCCACAAGTATGGAAGATTTAGACACAAAAAGGGTGATTGATTTTAATATAGATTTTCTCATAATAGAAAAACGGACCTATCTTTATAGATAGATCCGTTTAAATCATCATTAACGAAGTTAGTTTTTAGATTTTTCTTCGCTAAGATTATACTTCTGCATGTATTTTTCAATACGTCCTGCAGTATCAACTAGGTTCTGTTTTCCGGTGAAAAATGGGTGACATTCACTGCAAATTTCCACACTGATATTATCAGTAGTTGCACGGGTATCAAATGAGTTCCCGCATGCACAATGCACATTAATCACTTTATATTCCGGATGAATACCTTGTTTCATGATTGACTCCTTACACTAATTTTGATAATGCATCCTCGACTCTGTCAAGAGCATTGTTTAATTCTTCCTCTGATGCTGCATATGAAAAGCGAATATTATTGGGTGCCCCAAAGCTATCACCAGCAACCGTTACGACGGCCTTTTCTTCTAAAAAGTACATCGATAGATCGGAAGATGTTTCAATTTTTTTTCCATCAAAAGACAACCCTATGTATTTACCAAAATCTGGAAATACATAAAAAGCACCGCCAGGCATTTCGCATGACACATTAGGGATATTATTTAATCGATTTACAATTAAATCGCGGCGAACTTTAAAAGCATCTCTCATTTTAGTTACGGCTGACTGATTACCACTTAAAGCTTCAATAGCTGCAACTTGAGCGATAGAGTTTGGGCATGATGTGCTTTGCCCTTGCAATTTAGACATTGCTTTTACCACGGAGGCATCACCTCCAGTATAGCCAATTCGCCACCCTGTCATAGCATAGGTTTTTGAACAACTTTGAAAAGTTAAAATTTTGTTATTATTATCAGTTAATGTTGCCGTACTCGTAAACTCAATATCATAGGTTAACTGTTCGTAACATTCATCTGAAAAAACCCAAAGATCATGTTCTTCAGCAATTTTTAACACGCGTTTTATGGCATCATTACTCCACACGCCGCCAGTAGGATTTGATGGAGAATTAATAATAATACCTTTGGTGTTGGAAGATAATTTTTGCTCTAGCTCTTGAAAATCAGGTTCAAATTGTTTGGATGAATCAGTTGAAACAAATATAGGTGTTGCACCGGTAACAGAAACAAAGTCAGGAAATGATACCCAGTACGGTGAAAAAATAATCACCTCATCGCCCTTTTGAAATAGTACCTGACATGCATTATATAATGAATGCTTTCCACCACATGAAACAATAATTTCCGTTGAATCATAATGCAGATTATTGTCTCTTTTCATCTTTTCTGCTGCAGCAATACGCAAGTCCATCATTCCTGCACCGGGAGTATAGCGAGTATGGCCATTTTTCACTGCACCGATGGCAGCATTTTGGATGTTTTCTGGGGTTGGAAAATCAGGTTCTCCTACACTAAGATTTATAACATCTACACCTTTTGCCCGCAATTCAGCAGCTTTTGATGTCATAGCCAATGTGGCAGATGGTTGTATTCTATTTATTCTGTCTGCAAACATAAAAAATTGTTCTGATAAACGAGGGGGTAATTTACACCAACTAGCTACTCATTGAATCAAGGAATTCCCGATTACTTTTAGTGCGACCTAGACGGTCTAATAAGAACTCCATTGACTCTATGTTTGTCATCTCTGCCATGAGTTTACGGAGGATCCAAATTCGACTTAAATCTTTACGTCCAATGAGCTTATCTTCACGACGAGTACCAGATCGTTGTGTATCGATTGATGGATAAATTCTTCTATCACTGAGATTTCTATCAAGAACCAGTTCCATATTACCTGTTCCCTTAAATTCTTCGAAGATCACTTCATCCATTCTACTGCCAGTATCCACCAATGCAGTTGCAATGATGGTTAAACTACCACCATGCTCCACATTTCGTGCAGCACCAAAAAATCGTTTGGGTTTATGTAGGGCATTGGAATCTACACCCCCAGACAGAATTTTACCACTATGAGGACTTACCACATTATACGCACGAGCAAGTCGAGTAATAGAATCTAATAAAATTATCACATCATCACCAGCCTCCACCATTCGTTTGGCCTTTTCAATAACCATTTCGGATACTTGCACATGTCTGTCTGCAGGTTCATCAAATGTAGATGCTACCACTTCAGCTTCAACACTGCGTTCCATATCAGTTACTTCTTCAGGACGTTCATCAATGAGGAGAATAATTAGTTTTGCTTCTGGATTGTTGGCGGTAAC
>CAYQPE010000008.1:16327-33541 GCA_964419445.1 uncultured bacterium | reverse complement strand
GACGTTCATCAATGAGGAGAATAATTAGTTTTGCTTCTGGATTGTTGGCGGTAACAGCATTTGCCATTTTTTGTAAAAGTACAGTTTTACCTGTTTTGGGTTGGGCTACAATGAGACCACGTTGACCTTTACCAATAGGTGCCACCATGTCGATTACTCGAGTGGAAAACTCCTTATCACGAGTTTCTAATTTTATCATTTCCTCAGGATAAAGGGGCGTAAGATTGACAAAGTTTACCACATCACGTGACTGATCTGGAGAACTTCCATTTACGGTGTCCACACGGAGCAAGGCAAAGAATCGCTCATTATCCTTTGGGGGCCTAACTTGGCCTGAAATTGAATGCCCTGTTCTTAATCTAAATCGTTTAATTTGAGAATGTGATACATAAATATCATCTGGTCCGGGCATATAACTATAATCGGGCGATCTTAAAAATCCATACCCATCAGGGAGAACCTCTAAAATTCCCGAAGCAAAGATATTTCCTTTTTTCTCTGCTTGTTTTTCTAAAATGAGTTTAATCAAATCTTGTTTTCGAAGACCTGAAACCTCAGTTGCTTTTAAATTTTTAGCAAACTGCTGTAATTCCTTAACAGTCAGTGCCTGTAATTCACTTGTTTCCATAAAATTCCTATATTAGTTTGTATTAAAAAGTAAAAGAAATTTGTGTGAGAATTGGTTTATTATGTTGTGAGGAAGATTTCCCTCTGAGAAAATTTATAACAAATTTATAATGTATCAAAAGATTTATTAAATATGCGAGAAACAGGCTCTCCAAAGTGATGTGTACCGACTATTGCCAAAACACCATCATCTGTAATTATTGATAATGCATGATGGATTGCATCAAACGGAGATTTAATATACAATACGTCATCTCCCATTTGATCCTCAATTTCAGCGAGGGTCATGGTTCTGGGATTATCCGTTTCACAACAAATGACAACATCAAATTTGGATTTTATATCACTAACAATATTTTTAATTTTTTTACGTCTTTGCAATGAGAGCACTAATATGGATTTTTTTTCAATCTTAGAGATTTCGTTTATTATTCCTAAAATTCCCATTTCATTATGACCTACATCGAATATAACTAGCGGATTATGTTGTATCACTTGATTTCTAGCATGCCATGTAGTTTGCGTTAGTCCATGCTGAATATCTTCATCAGAAACGGAGAACCCTTTTAAATTTTTCAATGCAGTAATTGCAAGAATAGCATTATCTAATTGATACTTTCCTGAAAGGGAAATATGAAAATTTATTTTTTGGTTTTCAACTTCAATTAAGGGGCAACCAACTTCTTCTGAATGATTGACTAATTCTTTCATCGCACTGGGTTGTTGATGTGTGGTAATACATGGTACACCTTCTTTCATTATCCCGGCTTTTTCGTATGCTATTTTTTCTATGGTATCACCCAAAATTTCTGTATGATCGAGAGAGATTGTGGTTATGACGGCAAGAAGAGGATTGCATATAGTTACTGAATCTAAACGCCCTCCAAGGCCAGTTTCCATAATGGTGATGTCCACATTTTCTCTATGAAAATACCAAAACCCCATTGCTGTTACAGATTCAAAAAAAGATGCTCCAATAGATTCGATATCCTTTTTATAAAGAGATACAAATTTGTGAATATCATCATCAGTAATTGGCACTCCATTAATCCGAATTCGCTCATTTACATGGACTAAATGAGGTGAAGTAGAAAGTCCAACTTTATATCCAGCCGTTTCTAATATTTTTGCCATCATTGCTGCTGTTGATCCCTTACCATTGGTGCCAGCAACTTGAATAGCCTTTATTTGGTTTTGTGGATTTCCACAGGCATCCATTATCTCTATGGTTCGGTCTAAGCCTAATTTTATTCCTGCACTCTCAATTGAGAGGAGGTATGATTTTGCATCCATTACAATTGAATATGTTGGAGATTAGTCAATGAGCGCCCTAAAAACTGGCTGCCTAATTCATTAAATTTTTGTGGAAAGTCTGAAATATAAAAGGATTCAGTGGGTGTATTAATTTCATCTGCCATGAGTTGTTGATGTTGTAAATTTTGATGAACTGTATTGGCAACAGCATCACCAGATGAAATCAGATGTACATCTTCACCGATGATGGACTGAATAGTTTCTTTCATAATTGGGTAATGAGTACAACCCAAAACCAATGTATCAATATTAAGCGGTTTAAACTGTTTTAAATATTCCGTTGAAACATCAAGGGCTATTTTGTGGTTTGCCCATCCCTCCTCAATAAGGGGTACAAATAATGGGCACGCTTTTTGATAAATATTAAATGCAGAATCCCTCTTCTTGAAGGCATTTGTGTAACTATTTGAACGAATAGTTGACTGAGTACCAATTACACCAATATTTTTATTTTTTGAAATTTGTACGGCACTATCTACACATGGAGAAACTACACCAAAAATAGGAATATCAAATTTACTTCTTAAATGTTGTGCCGCCACTGAAGAGGCTGTATTACATGCAATAACCACCATTTTTACATTGTGTTCTACGAGAAAGGTCGTGATTTTTTCAGAATATTGAATAACGGATTCAGCACTTTTTGTACCATAGGGCACATGAGCAGTATCTCCAAAATATATGTAGGATTCGTTTGGGAGCTTTTCTTTTAATGCCTTTAATACAGTGAGGCCACCAAGGCCGCTATCAAATACACCAATTGGATTATTATTCAGCAATGAGAGGAGTTTCGTATTCTTCTTTAAAATTTACGATTGCAGCAAAAATTGCCTTGGCTAATTTTCTTCTATACGACGATCTACCAAGCAATCTTTCTTCTTCTTTGTTTGATAAAAATCCTAATTCAACAAGTACATTTGGCATGGATGCACCTATCAATACATAGAATCCAGCCTGTTTTACACCCCGATTTGGTGTGGACACGACCCGATCTAATTCATTTTGAATCTCAGCAGCAAGGAATTCGGATTCTTTCATAAATGCACTCTGTGCCATGGTGGCAAGGATTATGTTTTCTGAAGAATCTATCTTATAATCATGATTTCCTTCTTCAAGTTTTATGGCTGCATTTTCTCGTGAGGCCACATCAATAGCATCTTTCGTTTTTCCAGGGCGGAGCAAAAAGGTTTCAAAACCTTTTGCACTGCGAGAGCTCGGTGACGAGTTTGCGTGAATACTAATGAAAATTTTCCCCCCAGAATCATTGGCGATTCTTGTTCGTTTC
This sequence comes from uncultured bacterium, assembly GCA_964419445.1. Lineage (GTDB taxonomy): Bacteria > Fidelibacterota > Marinisomatia > SCGC-AAA003-L08 > D37C17 > JABHHG01. The sequence continues at coordinate 30,315 of CAYQPE010000008.1, read as the reverse complement.
CATAGGGGAATAAACACATCTTCATCACGAGTGTAGACTACATTTACACCCATATCACGTTCCAGCATTCGACCTAATTTTCTGGCGACATCTAAGGCTACGGTCTTTTCTTGTAACCCTCCTCTTCCAATTGCACCAGGATCTTTTCCACCATGTCCTGCATCAATAACAATGGTATCTAATAGCCATTTGCTTCGCATTTCTTTTATACGGCTAGCATTTTCAGCCGTGGCCATTCGTAATGTGATGGTAATGTCTTTAGGTGTAGTTGAAATCTCATAATCATCTACCTTTGACTTCAACATAAACGAAACCTGAGCCGATTCACTAGACTGTATAGCTCGAATTCTCATTATTGGATTTTCAACAGGAGAATTTACAATGTTTGCTGAGTCAATTTGCCCACCTGCAATGGTAACATTGAGCCAACCACCACGTGTAATAGATGCAGAAATCACACTTTTTGAAAACTGTTTAGAAGTTTTCATTCGGATGATGGTGCCATTTACTTTATTTATAATTTCGGCATTCTGTACATTGTACATTGGAGCCGTTGAAACAATATATTCTTCCGAAGAATCTATGGATGCATTGGGCAAATTAGTAGAATTTAAAATGTCCATAAATGGATCAGCTGGAATCAAAAAGTTTTGGCCATCAAAAATAACTGGCAAGAACATGTGGAAAATTTTATCATCCACCTTGATGTAAGATGAATGAGGAGAAATAGTTACTTTGGATTCAGGAAAACGAAACTCAAGCTTTTCTTTATCTTCATAATAAATTGCCCGAATATTTTGAACCTCTGCAAATTCTTGAGCAGAAATATATTGAACTCCGTTGAGTTCATGAAGTTTTAATTTAACATTCTTTACGGGCACATCAGCAGAATAGCCAATGCCAATGAAACCGGCAGCAATAAATATTGTTATAAAGAAAAAGAGGTTTCTCATGAGAGGTGAAATTTAAAAGGAATATGCGTCAGAATACAATATCCAACTGGGCAGCACCTTGGAATTTTTTATTCTCAAATTCGTATTCAATTCGATATGACAGTTGTAGCCTTTCATTATAGTTAAATTTTCCAACGGTAAAAATCTGGTTTTGTTCTCCATTTATTTCATCAATTAAAAATTCACTTGTTAGCCCTTGTTGAAATTTATAAAATGTGCCATCATTTATCGAGGTGAAAGCCCCGAATTTCAGTTCATACTTTTCAAAGCTGTATATAAAGAGAACACTCCCAAGTGCGCCTTTGTACTCACCGTTACCAAAATGAAATTGGGATGAAATCTTAATATTTTTCCCCCATTTAAATTTAACCCATTGATTAATTTGGTTTTCATGCTCAGCAACTTCCAATCCATATTCATTTAAGCTATAATTGGTTATAGGCGATTTAACTTCACGATAATTAAACTGAAGGCTATATAGGTTAGGAATGTGAAAAAATAAACTTATATCATCCTTCTGAGAAAATATTACAGATCCCTTGTTTTCTTTTTCATCTTCAAAGTAATACCAACAAGAGAATAAAGAATTAAAGACTTTTTGCTGATGTTGTAAAAAAATACTGTGGACATTTTCAGATTTTCCAAATCCAATTTTGCCATTTATGGAAGTCCATTCAGTATCAAAATTTGAAATTCTCACCAATGTTTTTGACCTTTCACTCTTAACATAAAAATTTATAATGGATGCAAAACGAGAATCATTGTTTGCCCATTCACCGCTGAGGTTAATGTTATTTAATTGCACATCCCACCCCATAGAGAACCAATGCCGTTCATTATAATTATTATATAATATTGAAACAGGGCCAAATCCATTGATAATGGTAAATCCATTCTGCCAATATGAAAAGGCACTTTTACATCGCCACCATTCTGTGGTCCATGTAAAGGCATTCTTTTTGAGTTTATCCGTAGAGGAGCCATTTCTTTTTAATTTTAATTTATTTTTTATTAATTGGGATGCACTTGTTGTTGATCGCATCCTGCCATAGGGTGAAGACCATATTAATCCCTGTGCAAATTGAGGGTGGGCATTCCCCCAATAAACTTCACTCCTACTCCATTGGAATGCAAGCATGGTTTTACTCAAGGGATCTTGTGAGGTGTCATCGGTTTTGAATTTTGTAAAAAACTCAAAATTTTGTTTATCAATTTGCCATTGAATTTTCCATCTGTCCTGTTCATTGATGTTTACACTAAATGCTGTTGATATGGAATCAACTTCCATTCCTTGGTCAAATGCTGACGCGTCTATTGGGTCTATATCCATTGACCACATAGGCGACATTAAGCTAATGATAACTAAACTGTAAACCAAATGATTGACCAAGTTGTGGATGTAATAATGTAAAGGGGTGGATACTCATATTTTTGAGAGTTAATTTTAATGAAAATATTATTTCGGAAGACAAGCCCAAATAACCAACAGATGCCCACATGTGGTTTTCAACAATGGGGATTGATGATTGAAAAAATAGTTTTGTAGAATAGGGCAATGTTTTGGTGAATCCGAAAATAAATGCGTATTTATGAAAAACGCCAGATGATAGTTGTATATGAATTGGCAAAATATTCATTGTGTTATATTGATAAAGGTTTTTCACATGACATTTTATATAAATATTGGGAGAAGGCTGAAACATTCCCCCACCTGAAAGAGAATGTTGACTATAGGTATTCCAAGTTGCAATATGTAATTGTGAGTATGAATATGTTAATATGAAATTTATTTTTTCATCTAAAGGAATTGAAATTTGTTGTGAAAACTGAAATTCATTATATAATGAATCACCTAAATAAAAGAGGGATGGATGATATGAAAATATTGAAAAGTCTAAAGTAGATTTAATATGAGAAGATTGTAAAAATGAAAGTCCAAACGGCTGGATATAGGACATGGAAATTTTTTCACCATGCAATGATGTAGATGATAGTAAATCCTGTTTTTCAACCCATTCAAATGCAGAAAAGGCCGTGGAGATTAGAACAATATTTATAATTTTGTACATACGGACATCGTAATTAATATGTCCAATATACTAGCAGTTTATAATATTATAAAAGGTTTTAGTGTATTCATTTTGAGAACCCACCAACACAAAAATACTGAGAACAAGCTTAGTAAATTGCTAAGATGATTTAAGGGCAGTGGTAGTAATAAACTCTGAAATTATGGCAAAGGCAAGATATATATAGCCTGATGACATTAGTCGGAGACTTTCCGACTATCCACTACTCGAAATACTTTTTCACCTGGTTTTACCATTTGAAATTTTTCACGAGCAATTTTTTCTAGATATTCATCATCTGTTTTAATTTGTTCAATTTCATGGGTAAGCTGAGATTCTTTCAAAATAAGATCATCAATTTCTTGCTTTAAGCGCCCCCGTTCTCGATGGAGAGAATACCACTTTAGTAATCCCAAATCGCTAAAAATAAATACTCCAATACCAAATGCACAGATGGAAACATACAGCCACCGTTTATTTATCAAGCCTTTGTTGGAGGTTCCTTTTCTCAGCCTAAATATCCCTTATGAGCATATTTTGCATTGGCTCCCAATTGTTCCTCAATGCGCAACAGTTGGTTATATTTTGCAATTCTATCAGTTCGCGATGCGGACCCTGTTTTGATTTGGCCCACCCCTGTCGCTACAGCTAAATCTGCAATGGTAGTATCTTCAGTTTCCCCAGATCGATGAGAAACTACAGCACCATAGCCTACTTTTCTTGCCATTTCAATGGTGTCTAATGTTTCAGATACCGTACCGATTTGATTTAATTTTATTAGTATAGCATTCATAGACGATTCATCAATGGCCCGTTTAAGTCGATTAGGATTGGTAACGGTTAAATCATCGCCCACTAACTGAACAGAATCACCCAAAGTGGCGGTGAGTTTCTTCCATCCATCCCAATCATTTTCATCTAAACCATCTTCTATTGATACAATGGGATATTTATTACAAAGGTCAGCATAGAATTCGATCATTTCAGCAGAAGAACGTTTACGATTTTCTGATGCTAAATCGTATAAGCCTGAATCTCGGTTATACATCTCGCTAGAGGCTACATCTAAGGCCAAGAATAATTCTTCGCCAATTTTGTATCCCGTTTTGTTTGCAGCCTCTAAAATAACCTCTACGGCTTCTTCGTTTGAGCGAAGGTTTGGAGCAAAACCGCCTTCGTCTCCCACTGCAGTATTGAGCCCTTTTTTCTTTAATACCGACTTCAAATGATGAAAAGTTTCCGTTCCCATTTGTAATGCTTCTGAAAACGAGCCTGCACCCAATGGAAAAATCATAAATTCTTGGATGTCCACATTATTATCTGCGTGACTACCCCCATTTAGAATATTCATCATGGGAGCAGGAAGAATGAAATCACCTCCACCGTGGAGGTACTCAAATAAGGGTTGATTCTTAGAAGTTGCTGCGGCATGGATTGTAGCCATTGATACACCTAAAATTGCATTTGCACCGAGGTTCCCTTTGTTAGGAGTTCCGTCTAAATCCATCATTACATGGTCAAGTTCACGGAAATTAAGGGCATCCATTCCACATACTTTTTCAGCAATTGTGGTATTTACATGAGAAACGGCATTTAACACGGATTTTCCCAAATAGGCTGCATTCCCATCACGAAGCTCAACGGCTTCATGCTCGCCAGTAGATGCTCCACTTGGCACCGCTGCGCGCCCAAAACTATTATCAGACAAACGAACATCAACTTCTAATGTGGGGTTTCCTCGAGAATCTAATATTTGTCTAGCATGTACATGTTGAATTTGACTCATGTAAAAAATCCTTAAAAATTGTGCGGAAATTTACCCCAAAACTACGGATAAATCTCTGTAAATTTGCCTAATTCAAGACGGAAAAAACACGTGCACATAACCATACGCAGATATGATAATTCTGACGAATTGAAATGGGAAGAGTTTCTACAAAACTCCAATAATGGAATTCTTTTTCACCGACGGAAATTTTTAAACTATCATATTGAACGAGAGTTTATTGATCATTCCTTAATCTTTGAGAAAAAGGGAAAAATTATTGCCGTTCTCCCTGCAGCAGAAGTAATAAAATCAAATGATAAAAAAATACTTCATTCACATCCAGGAACCACTTTTGGTGGACTTGTCTATACTAAATTAAACTTTGAAGATACAGATACAATTATTCAAGAATTAATACAATATTCTGCAGATAATGGTTTTGCATCTATTTTTATTATCCCACCATCTCAGTTATATCATAAGATATTCAATGAATCTACAGAATATTTGCTTCATTGGCATGGATTTAATCGTGCAGAAACCTATCATTCAAGTATCATCGATTTATGTGCAAAAGAAAATGTGACAGATTTAGTAAGTCAGCGTAAAAGGCGATATTTAAAAAAGATTGAAGAAAATACACAAATTGAATTACGATGGGATAATGATATAGATAAATTTTATCCGATTTTGCTTGATAATAAACAACGACACAATTCAAAGCCTACCCACACTAAAGCCGAGCTAAAGAAGTTGATGAAACTCATGCCTGATAAATTCCATTTGTTAATGATGTATGAAAATAAAAATCCAATTGGTGGAACCTTTATTTTTATGGCAAATTCAACAGTGGGCATAATATTTTACAATATGATAGACTATGATTATGAACATATACAGCCGGCATCCTTTTTAATATTAGAAACCATGAAATGGGCTAAAAAACATAATTTAAAATATTTAGATTTTGGAGTTTCACAATTACCCCAATCGGATAATCCATTAGCTCCCAGCCCCAGTTTAATTAAGTTTAAAGAACAATTTTCATCTCGTGGGATGTTAAGAATTGCATATCAAAAAGAATTAAAATGATACAATCATTCTGGAAACAGTCCGCAATCTATGGGATGAGCACAATTTTAATACGTGCCGTTTCATTTTTACTACTACCGCTTTATACTACCTATTTTACTACAGAAGAAGCAGGATATATTTATCTTCTATTTACGTTTATTGCGTTTGTCCAAGTATTTTATAATCATGGTATGGATTCTTCATTTTTGAAATTTATTTCACAAGATGAAGATAATTCAGATAAAATTTTATCTACATCATTTATTGGATTGATTTTAACTTCAGTTTTATTGTCATTCATTTTGCACAATTTTGCTGAGCAAATCAGTATTTTATATTTGGGAATTTCCCAACCACTTTGGATATCGCTTTGTAGTTTAATACTATGTATAGATTCCATTTCTGGAAGAATGATGGCATATTTGCGAGTTCAAAATAGAGCCATATTTTTTGCGTTAACTAGCGTGGGAAATGTTATTGTAACTATCGTTTTAAATATATATTTTGTGGTTTATAATGGGTGGGGTATTGATGGAGTTTTATATGGAACCCTTGCGGGTTCATTACTTAGATTTTTATTTTTAATCCCGTCATTATTATTAAACATCAATTATACTAAATTCGAATTTTCATTATATAAAAAACTTTTCTCATTTGGAATTCCATTTTTCCCTGCAGCATTATTTTTTATCATTATGGAGATGGCAGATCGAAAAATTTTACACCTACTAACAGATGTACATGAAGTGGGTATTTATAGTGTGAGTTATAAATTGGGAAGCATTTTACTATTTATCATTACAGGGTTCAACCTAGCGTGGCAACCCCTATTTCATAAAGAGCAAAAAAATGTAAATAGAGTTGATATTTTCAGTAAAATAAATTCTCAGTTTATTTTGTTATTGGCTTTTGTAGGTATGCTTATATGTATATGGATGCCCTACATTGTGAAAATCCCTGTTGGTAGGGGAAATACACTAATAAATGAGCAATTTTGGGATGGTATAAAAATTGTTCCAGTTATATTATCATCACATATTTTATATGCGGGCTATATAATGCAAATGCCCTCACTTTATGATGGGACAAATCAAAAATGGTCACCGCTATTACGGGGAATGGGTGCAGTAGTAAATATTGGGTTCAACTTTTTATTAATTCCTATTTGGGGGGTGTGGGGAGCCGCTTTTTCCACATTTATTGCATATGGGCTTATGTTTATTTCATTATATTTGTTAAATCGTAGATGGCTACCGATTACATTTGATAAGTCCACAATTTTTACAACATTAGGTATGTGTGTCCTTTGTTATTTTTCCACAATTCATTTTTCAAGCAGCATCGTAGTCAGCATTTTTATTACGGTTTGTATATTCTTTTACATCGTAAAAATTTTCAATTCATTAGTTAAAAATTCATTATCGTGAAGTCTGTTGCCATTGTTTTTTTAGGCGATTTTTACCATGATGCGCGATGTATAAATATGGCGGACACTTTTATTGATGAAGGGATGAATGTGCACATTATCCATTCAGCATCCCAAAATTCTCAATATAAAAACTGTCAAATTACAGCAATAGATTTATCTTCACATCCAAAGGGAATTGGAAAATATTTTTTATTTATAATCAATGTTATTAAAAAGTTACGAGAACTCAAATTTGATGTTATAATTGCCAGCGATTTATACTCACTTCCTGCAGCATGTATGGTTGGCAAAGCTAAAATTATCTATGATTCACGAGAAATATATTCTCATTTAGGCGGGCTATCTCGGAAACCATTAAAGCAAAAAATCTGGCACCGAATTGAAACGTTTTATATTAACAAAGCATCAACAGTACTTATTACGGCAAAGACTGATGGTGAAGTATTAACTAAAATTTATCCTCAAATTAAAACAACATTAATTCAAAACTTTCCATCAAAAAAACTCAAACCAAAGGCAAATAATAAGCTTCGTAATTTGTTTAAAATTTCTGATTCCTCACCAATTTTTTTATATCAGGGTATGCTGTTTAATGGTCGGGGAATAAAAATTATGATTGAAATGTTATTATCATTCACAGAAGCACATGTTGTATTAATTGGTGAAGGTAATATTAAAAAACAGTTACAAGCGTATTCAGAACAATTAGGCGTTCAAAAAAGAGTTCACTTTACAGGCAGGGTGCCTTATGAGGAATTATTGGAGTACACGACATCTGCCACCATTGGATTTTCTCTCATTGAACCCATTAGCTTGAGTTATGAGCATGCGTTACCCAATAAATTATTTGAATATGCATTATCAGGGATACCCTCTCTTTCTACAAATTTCCACGAAATGAAAATGGTTGTTGAAAATTATAATTTAGGGGTTTCTGTAAGCCTTAAAAGAGATGGTATTAAAGACGGAATTAAGAAAATTTTAAACTCAAACTATGATCACCTCGCATTAATTGCTGAACAGGAGTTAGTATGGGAAAGTCAAAGATTAGCATTATTGGAATGTATAAATGACTAAAGTTTCAGTTGTTATACCTACCATTGGCAGACCTACACTTGAGAGGGCCGTTGAAAGTTTAATAAATCAAACTTTTTGTAATTGGGAGCTTATTATTGTTAATGATAATCAAACGAACCCAATTGAATTGAATATAGATAATCCCAAAATTAAATATTTTGAAAATGAAAAAACCAGTGGTGCAAATGGTGCCAGAAATACAGGCATTGAGAAAAGTACCGGAGAATATATTGCTTTTTTAGATGACGACGATGAATGGCACAAACATAAATTAGAGTTCCAAATTAAAATGATGGAAAGCAATAATGTAATCATGTCTTATACTGGAAGAAATATTATTGAAGGAACGAAAAGTCCAAGGTATGTGTATAGATCAAAATTTGTTTCCCCAAAACTTACATTATTTTTTCATAACTATATTGGTACGACCTCAACAATCGTCATCAGAAAAGAGGTTCTAAATAAAATCGATGGTTTTGATGAGCGACTAAATTCTGTACAAGACTATGACTTATATTTAAGATTAACTGATTTGGGAAATGTTTTAGGGATCAATTCACCGCTTTTGACTTATTATCATCAAAATACAGATCATATTTCATTGAATATTAGAGAATTTATAAGTTCAGCAATACTAATTTTCTGGAAACAAAAATGGTATTATAAACCGATTATTTTAGTTGGGTTGAATGTAATTTTTATACAAAAGTGTTTAAAACAGCTAAGACGAAACTATTAAATATCCCACTCGCCAGATGTGAGATCATCATTATCTGCTAATTCAAAATCTTCATCATCCACAACAACGGTTTGTTTTTGGGTAGCTTTTGGTGACGTTGCACTTGTTGCTGAAGATACATCTTCAATTCCAAAAAGTAATGGTAAAAATGCAGCAATACCCAAGCCTAATGCTTTTGCAATTCCATCTGAATGAAACACAATTGCTCCAGCAGGATAAGGCATTTCTTCTAAACCATAAAGGAAAAATACTGACAGCGCCAGAAGGAATCCTGCACCAGAAAGTACTTTTGCAAATTCAGTTTGATTGAATGTGTTTGTAGTAAAACCCACAAACATCCAAAGTAAAATTGCCCCTGTCATAAAAATGGTGGCGTAGGCAAATTCGCTAGATATGATATTCCACAAATAGAGGCAAAAACCACCACCTAGAATAAACCACGATATTACTTTTGAATCAATGTACATCCATTACTCCTTGACTTCATGAAGATTTCTTGACCTTAAATTTCTAACATAATGGAATAAATACCAAACAATTATATTCATTTTGCGTTCTTTTAAGCAAGTTTATAAACGTTGTAAATTTTCACTTATGGCGATAGACAATCCTTTAAAAATGGGCGTGATAGGCATTGGTCATTTAGGTCGATTCCATGTACAACAGTTGCAAACTATCCAAAACATAAAGCTAATAGGTGTTTTTGATGTAAATAGTGCTGTAGCTTCTGCAACAGCGTCTGAATTTAATACCCAAAATTTTGAAATATTAGATGAACTATTAGAAGAATGTGACGCTGTTTCTATTGTAACACCCACATCTTTTCACTATGACATCGCAATAAAATGTATTGAAAAGGGCTGTCATCTTTTTATTGAAAAACCCATTACAGAAACTATCCAGCAAGCCCAACAACTATTGGACAAAGCCAATAAAACCATTATACAAGTGGGGCATATTGAACGTTTCAATCCTGCATTCTTGCATCTTCAAGAGAAAAATATAAGCCCACAATTTGTTGAAATGCATCGCTTAGCACCATTTAATCCACGAGGGACTGATGTTCCAGTAATGCTAGATTTAATGATTCACGATATTGATATTTTACTGAGTATGGTAAAATCAGAAATTAAAGATATTCATGCAAGCGGTGTAAATGTTGTGTCATCAACTTGTGATATTGCAAATGCTCGTATAATTTTTGAGAATGGATGTGTAGCGAATTTAACAGCCAGCAGAATATCACGAGGCTCAATGCGGAAGATGAGAATTTTTCAGGAATCATCTTATATCACCGTTGACTTTTTAGAAAAATCTGTAGAAGAATATGATGTTTCCGATGAAGTACCATCACATATCGATTCTCGTCAAGTGTTCCCATTAGAAGGTGAAAAGAAGAAATACATCATATATCAAAAACCAGAAATTGAAGAACACAATGCTTTACGGGAAGAACTGAGCCATTTTGCAGATTCTGTCCTATCTGGGCAAACCCCAGAAGTTGATGGAGTCAGCGCAACACGTGCACTTCAAGTTGCTCTTAGTATTCAACAGATAATCGATGGAAAGTAAACGACCCTTTTTTATTCTTTCTGGAGAGCAATCTGGAGATATTCATGGTGCACTGTTGATGAAGGCCATGAAAAATGTCAATCCGCAATGCAGTTTTATTGGTATTGGTGGCCATGCTATGGAAGCAGAAGGGTTAACGTCATTATTCCCATTAGAAAAAATGTCCGTTATGGGATTTGTAGAAGTACTAAAACATCTTTCATTTTTAAAAAATGTTAAAAGAGAGGTCCTTACTCAAATAAAACAACAAAATCCCCAAAGAATTATTTTAATTGATTATCCGGGTTTCAATTTGCGACTTGCAGAAAAAGTGAAAAAGCAATTCAACATCCCTATCACTTATTATATTAGTCCTCAAATTTGGGCATGGAAAGAAAACAGAATTGAAAAAATCCGTCAATTTGTTGATCAAATGTTAGTGATTTTTCCTTTTGAAAAACAGTGGTATAAAGATCGTGGTATAACCGTAGATTGGGTTGGGCATCCCTATGTGGAAGAATGGGACAAGAAAGATAAATCCGCATTAAAAGAAAAATTAGGATTGGATAAAGATAAATTATTACTCACATTATTCCCTGGAAGTCGTAAACAGGAACTTACATCCCACTTAGATTTATGTATAAAAAGTGCTACAAAAATAGTCGATAATAATAATGATGTTCAAGTAGCATTGGGACTTTCAAAAAATTTAGATGTAAATAACTTCCACATCCCCAAATTTATTCATATTGAAAAGGAACATCCACAATTAGCATTAGAAGCGGCAGATGTGGCAATTGTAGCATCGGGAACATCCACTTTAGAGGCTACCATTTACGGTACACCCTTAGTGGTGATTTATAAGATGAATCCCATTTCATGGTATTTATCTAAAAAAATGGTGAAGTCTTCATATGCTGCCATGCCAAATATTATAGCCAATCGTAAAATTGTACCTGAATTATTGCAAGAACACGCAACGGTAGCACATGTGGTTGAGCAAGTAGAGCGAATTATGCGGCCTTGTTTGGCAAGGGACAATATGTTAAGTAATCTTACTGATGTTCGTATTTCATTGGGCGATGGAATGGCATCAACACATGCGGCAAAATTAATATTGGGAGCATCGTGACGCGTTCCACTTTTATGATTCAGTTTTGGTCCTACATAGGTCAGTTTTTTTTGGCATTGGTGTTTCGAACCAGTAGATGGAAAATTCATGGTGAAGAAAACTTTAATACATTGCTCCAATCAGGAAAACCTATAATGTTATGTGTGTGGCATGGCAGATTTTCTTTTCCAGCCTATTGGTTGGCAAAAAACCATATCCATGCATACGCAATTGCCAGCAGACATGGTGATGCAGAAATAATTTCTCGAATTTTTAAACGTTGGGGATTTAGTTTAATTAGAGGCTCAAGCAGTAAGGGCAAAAAGGATAAAGGTGGCCGAGATGTAATCCGTCAAATGTCATCTATATTTGATGCTCCCGGAACCAGCATAATTGCCATCACCAATGATGGCCCTAAAGGTCCACCTCACATTGCTAAACCGGGATCATTGGCCATTGCTCGTAAAAAAGATGCACAACTGGTTACCATAACAGGTTCAGCAACTCGATATTTCGAATTTAAATCTTGGGACAAGTTTAGACTTCCTAAACCTTTTAGTACCATCCATTTAAATATTGCTACTCCATTAAATATTGATGATACGACTTTAACTTCAGATGAAGAAGTTGAATTGCTTTCAAATTATATGAATGAAGAACAATCACTAGTTGATAAGTGGGCAGCAGAAAACAAATGAGGAAACTACTGTTTCCAATATCCATTATTTATGCCATCATTACAGGTATTAGAAATTTCTTTTATGATATGGGCATTATTTCTGCGGTAAAATTTTCGATTCCAGTAATCTCTGTGGGAAATATTACAACTGGAGGCTCTGGAAAAACCCCAATGACGATGTTGTTAGCAAATGAAGCCAAAACACGAGGATATAAACCCGGAATTGTGAGTCGTGGTTATGGGAGAAAATCTACAGGATTAACCATTGTTCACGATGGATGCAAATTAAAAACAACCGTTGAAAAGGCCGGAGACGAGCCCTACCTCATGGCAAATTTATTAGGAAATGTACCCATTGTGGTAGATTCCAATAGAGTAAATGGAGCTGAACTTCTCATCAATAAATATAATGTGGACATGATTATTCTAGACGATGCCTTTCAGCATAGGAAAATTTTTAGGCATGTGAACATTGTACTTTTAAATTCAACAGAAAAAAAACAGTCCTATCACCATCTTCCAGTGGGAAATTTAAGAGAAAGCCTTTCCAATTTAAATCGTGCCGATTATATTTTTGTTACCAAAGGAAGTAAAAAAGCATTACCCCAAAGCGTTGCTGATTTTGCTGAAAACACTGTTGAAGTTAATTCAACATTTCAGCTGAAACAGTATTCAGAAAAGGGATATGAAAATACCACTATTCCTACGTCGCCTGTATTTGCATTTTGTGGTATCGCCCATAGTGAACAGTTTTTTCAATCTGTAAAAGCAAATGGAATTACAATTCAAGGGAAATTGAGCTTTAGAGATCATGTTGAATATACGGATAAACTTGAATCACAATTAAAATCTGAAATGCCCCATGGTATAAAAAAAGTTATCACCACTGAGAAGGACTTGGTAAAATTATCTGACAAATTTTTTGAAGAATTTGAAGTCTATGTATTAGCCATGAAGTTTGAATTACCAACGACAACCATAGATAAAATTTTTAATTATATATCATGATTTTTCAGAAGTGCTCCTAATTTGACTTCTGTCCAATTTTTGTGTAATTTCTCCAAGTATAGATGGAGAATATTATGCGATTATATCGATTATTACATTGTTTAACGCCATTTTTCATATTTTTTACCATTATAAAATCAACGGAATGCCCCCAAGTTGCTAATGTAGATTTTGGTCCCTGTATGATGATTGTTGGCTGGGGATGGAATGGCGCCGACTGTATTCAGTTAAGTGGTTGTGGTACTACTGATTCAGCAGGAAACGATTACTCTGACTATTTATTTGGAAGTTATGATGCATGCATGAACACATGTCCATGTATTGAAGGTTATGTGGAATGTTTTGTTGATCCGTGTGAAGTTACAGACTGCCCCGCCTATCCCAATGCTATTTGCCAAGCTGACTATTGTGGGGGCTGTAATGCAAATTTTTACGTAGGTGATGAGCTAATCAATGGTGAATGTGAGGAAATATACGATTGTCCAGAAGATTTTGAGGGTTCAGGTGATATTACCTATGATATGCAAATC
>CAYQPE010000008.1:0-16227 GCA_964419445.1 uncultured bacterium | reverse complement strand
CGATTGTCCAGAAGATTTTGAGGGTTCAGGTGATATTACCTATGATATGCAAATCAATGTTTTAGACATTGTAATGACTGTAAATATTGTCCTATCTGGAATTGAACCTACTGAAGAAGAATTATGCGTTCTAGATTTGAATGAAGATGGTATCATAAATATTTTAGATATAATCCTCATTATTGATATTATTTTAAATCCGGTAGATACATCATATACAATTAATTCTGGAACATCTTATGGTGAATGTTGGGGGTATTGCCTGTATGAATTAGAGCAAAATGGTCTTGATATTCATTATGAGGTATATGGCTGGGGTGAAGACCCTGAATATCCCACACTGAATATTGATGATACCATCACTATAGCTCAATGGCAGAGTATACTGAACAGTTTCAATTTTGAAGAATTCACTCTATTGCAGGAAGTATATGGTTGTCCCGATTGTGCCGATGGCGGTGCAGAGTGGATCGAAATTACCCATGAAGGAATTACAAAACGAGTAACATTTGAGGCATACGATACCATCCCCAATCATGATGAACTGGTTGTATTATTAAGGGAATTAAGAGATTATTATTTTGAACTCGTAAACCCTTGGGGGGAATGATTTACTAATTTACGGAAGTATCGATTACTGTAGTATCGGGTAGCACTGAAGATTTTAGAGTATCACTTTCCTCGATATTAATTGGAACAGAAATACTGTCCGCCTCAACCTTTGAAGTATCCACCACATTATTCACAGAGTCTGGTAAAGTAATGGTTGTATCTGCATTTTGGATTTCAATATTTTCTGTGGGCAGTTCTAATGTATCAACGGGGATTGTGAGCGAATCTATGTTTACCTCAATATTTTCTGAAGGATTCACTAATGTATCTTGAATGATTGCTTCTGATTCTATGGGCTCAATTTTATTTTCAACGGCAGTTGTATCTGTTGACAAAGCACTTCCTATCACTTTTTCAGGGGTATCTTTCTTAAATACCGGGGGCAATATTTTATTCACCTGTGTTGGCTGGCGTTTGGCACTTTTACATAATTCACATGGACTCATAAATACAGATATAAAATGAGAAACACTTGTGGTTAATCCAAATTGGTCAACAGCGTCCACCTTAAATTCATGCTCACCCAAATGTGATTCAGTTGGCGACCACATAATTGTATGTGTGTCATTATCAAATCGAATATCTGTCATGGTGTTGCTATTGATGCGTACCTCACCGCCATTGGAATCAATATATTCACCAAACATATCAAAGGCTTGAATATCATAAATATACGTTAGCCCCACATAGCCTTCAGTGGGAGCATCCATATTTACTTCAGGATATTCATACACAAAAAATGTTAATTCTTTTTCAGCAGATTCAGATTCATTTTGAACAATCGATTTAATTCGATGAATACCCACTTGTTTTTCAGATGGTTGCCATTGAAAATTTCCAGTTGAGTCATTGAAAGACGCTTTCTTAGGCATGCCTTCTAATGCAAAAGTAAGGGGTGATTGATGTCTAAAGTTTTCATGTGAGATGGTGGTATTAATGGATTCACCCAATACAATTGAGGTTGAATCTGCAAAAGTAATTTTAGGTGGTCCAAATACATTGAGTATAAACTTTTGGGGAACTGATTTAATCCCATCACTAACAATTATTATAATTTGATGTTGCCCTTCATCTGTTTCAGATGGCTGCCAGTGAACCAATCCCTCTGCAGAAATTGTCATATTTTCAGGAGCACTTTCAAATGAATACGATAGTCTATTTGGAATGGTATCCCCCTCAGAAGAAAAATTATTTTCGTCTAAAACAGTTACTTGATACGTATATTCGTTTATCCAAATTACTTCGTCTATAGGTTTACTGGTGATTCGAGGGGGATAATTAGAATACATTGAATTAGTAAATACAGTAGAATCCATACCATCAGAAATTTGTACAGTATAATTCGAATAATCTACTTCGTTTACCATCCACCGTAAATTTCCTGACGAGTCCATTGTCATGGTGTGAGGTGCATCCACTAAAGACCATGTTAGCTCTGAAGTTGCATTGGCGTCAAAACTTCCCATTGTGTAGGTCCATATATCCGTTTTTTCTACAATTAAATGTTGAGCTGGTCGCTTTGAAACCACAGGCGGAGCATTTACATACATGGTGAAAGTTGTAGAGTTTGACGCAATTCCATCATCAACGTCCACGGTAATATAATGGTAATCAGCCTGAGTAATAATGGGCACCCAATGGATTACTCCCAATGAGTCTATCCTCATGTTTTCTGGTGGATTTTGAATGCTAAAATTATAATTCCCATTTTCCACAGTTTTTTGAGTAACATTTACCTTATATTGAAAGGGCTGACCTGCCGTCAATACAAAATCATCATCGTTATTATCTAAATAAATTCGTGGATGCACTCTCACATTAATTCTTAAACTATCGGATTTATGTAAATCGTTTACCCACAAAGTAAAAGGATATACGTCTGGTTCTACATTTGGCACCCATTGAAAGTGACTTTCTCGATTTTTAATGAGAGAGTAGTCCATTTTATCATCTGATGAATCTGGCAGTTCTTCTTCTAATTGAGAATTAATTTCAGAATCCTCTACACTTTTATCAACCTCGTCCTCATTTTCTTCAGTAATATTTTCTTCTGCATCTTCCGATGTTGCCGAAGCATCCCCTTCAGCAGCATCTTCAGTAACATCTTCATCTTTTGACGATTCTGTTTCTGAATCTTCTTCCTCAGCTTCTACTGTAGTAGCCGTTGTGTCTTTAGGGATGTCTTTCTCTGAATTTAAATCTGAAGGAGTAATAATTTGAGATAATGGTGGATTGGTATATACATGACTGGCAGTATTTTCACCATTTACACCCACATGAAGAATGGCATCTACATTTCGATCCTTTATGGAAAAAGTTACATTTAGTGTATCCAGATTCATCACCAGAAAATCCACCACATCATCTTTAAAATAGGGTGCTTCATTTACGTATAATAGATAATTGTGAGCCACCACACTATCTGTTGATGCATGGGTAACGGTGGTACCCTCTTCTTCAATTAAAGTTAAATCGCCCATGGCATTATAATGAACATCATAAACCATTTCATGAAACCCTAATTGATTTAATGAGGGTGTCCACTCCAAAGCAAATTCATCAAGATTAAATGACATGCCCATAGAGAGCGAATCAGAGTGGAATTTGGAAAATCCAAAATTATCCATTTTGTCAATAGGATGCTGATACAACTGTTCCGCTCCAAGAATAATATTGGCTTCTCTACCATCACTTTGACGCTGTTTGGAATAGTCGATAGTGGGTTCAAGTTCTATATGTGAGAGCTCAGGGTTTTCACCATCATGAAAAATAATGGCATGACGTGAATTGTGAGCATACAATACTTGTGGATTTATAATTTCATCTGCAAAAAATGATGCATAGTAAATATCGACAGGGATGAGTGTTTCTGCACTTGTAAGTTTAAACTTGTTAATATTTCCCTCAGGAGTAAGTCCATAAATGTGAGAAACTCGTACGGCATCATTAGTTTCTAAATGAATATGATGGTATTTGTCTGAATCCATAGCAATAGTTGATGTGGTGGAACTATTATAAAGATTTCCCATAATTGAATAAACAATCATTTCGTTATCATTATTATAATTTACATCGGAAACTTGAGTAAAATGTTGGATGGGTCCAAACTCTGTGAGGATGGAGGTCTTAGAGCCAGAAGATGAAAGCAGTTGATGGATTTGAGGTTCAATTCCATTGCTAATGATGAATAAATCATCAACCCCATCATTATCGCCATCTCCACCATTAAGCAGAAGTGACCCAAATGATTGTTGAATAAAATCTTCAGCTACAGTTTCAAGAATTTCAAATTTATTATTTTCATAATCACAAATATAAATAGCTCTTTCTGGACTTGCTGTAGCAATTGCCATTTCATCATCACCATCATTATCCCAATCAATAGCGATAAAGTCGGACAGCTGATGATTTCTTTCTGATTTTGGATAGTTTATCGAGATTGGTGATTTAGAAAAAGAATTTTCAGTGGAATTAAAAATATAAAAGACGCCATTCTTTTTTTCAAATTCAATGGCGGCAACTATTTCATTATTGCCATCACCATCAATATCTAAAACTGTTGCATCTATAATAAATGCAGAGTTTTCAGAAAGAGAAAATTCCCAAATTGATTGGATTTCTTTTTCTGTTATATCATATAAATACACTGATGAGTAAACATCTTCTCCCCCAAAGGCAAAAAAATCCGGATAACCATTTCCATTTATATCATCTGTATATTGGAGAGGGGTTAAAGGAAACTCTAATGGGTATGAGTTTGCATAGATATACGATGTCGCAAGCAGTAATGCGATTAGAGATTTAAGCAGTTTCAATCTTTTCATTGATTCCAAATTGTAAATAAATTTATGAGGATTCATTAGTTTATACAAGTGGAACAACAGTAGAAAATACACTTTTCATAAAGTTTTTTTAAATTATTCATAAAATAGAAAGAAAGTATGCCGATTACCATTAAGGATTTAGTGAATTTTCCTAACGGATTAGCAATCAGTTGGAGTGATGATTCAGAAACATTTATTGAATATCATATATTACGAGATAATTGTCCTTGTGCAAATTGTGCTGGAGAATCAGATATTTTCGGAAACGTGTATAAAGGAATACATGTGAAGAAAATGGGTACATCCTACGAATTAAAAAATGTAATTAAAGTGGGGCATTATGCAATCCGAATCACATGGGCAGATGGCCATAGCGATGGGATTTTCACCTATGACCTGCTGAGAAAATTAGATAAGTCTCAGTAAATGCGTTATAAACATATTATGTGGGATTGGAATGGTACACTCGTAAATGATGCTTGGCTTTGTGTAGAAATTATGAATAAGTCGTTGGCAAAGCGTAATTTACAGACCATTACCGTTGAAGATTATCGCCAAGTTTTTAAATTTCCCGTTAAGGATTATTATGTTGCACTAGGATTTGATCTTCAATCTGAACCCTTTGAAGTGTGTGGGTTAGAATTTATTGAAGCATTTAAAAAGCGTATGTTTGATGCCAACCTTCATGTAGATTCAAAATTGATTCTAAACTCAATTAAGGATGTTGGAATAACACAGTCCATTTTATCTGCACAAAACCAAGAATTGCTTAATCAAACCGTAGAATATTATAATATTAGACATTTGTTTACGGGGGTAAATGGGCTGTCTGACCATTATGCACATAGCAAAGTAGAGATTGGAATCAATTGGTTGTCTCAATTAGATTATGAACCTCAAGAGGTAGTAATGATTGGCGATACAGCGCATGATTTAGAAGTAGCTCAGGCTATGGGAACAGATTGCATTTTAATATCTTTTGGCCATAATTGCCATACACGATTTTCTAATTTAGATGTACCGGTGTGTCATTCCCTTAAAGAGGTTTACCAAATAATATCAAACGGAGCTTATGAATAACGGTAAAAAGATACTCATTGTTGATGACGAAAAAGATATAAGGGAGCTTATTTCTTATAATCTTAAAAAAGAAAATTTTCTCATTGAATCTGCAATGAACGGCCTTGAAGCTCTCAATAAATTAGATTCTTCCTTTGATTTGGTAATATTAGATGTGATGATGCCAGAGTTAGATGGATTAGAAACATGTAAAAAAATCAGAGCATCTCAAGAGAGATTCCATAATATTCCCATTATATTGTTAACGGCAAAAGATGGCGAAGTAAATGAAATAGTGGGCCTTGAAATGGGCGCAGATGATTATATCGCAAAACCAGTGAGTATGAGTAAACTGGTGGCACGTGTTCGAGCAGCATTGCGTCGTGGACACCCTTCAAATGATAAAAAATTATTAAACTCTTTCCAATTTGGAGAATTAGAGATTGATATGGATGCTCACATAGTAAAATGTTGTGGCAAAAAAATTATTCTAACCAAAACGGAATTTGAATTATTATATATTTTAGTATCGCAACCCAATAAGGTATATCGTCGTGACGAACTTTTAAACAGACTAGTTGGTTCAGATGTGGTTGTAACTGATAGAGTAATTGATGTTCATATTCGTAAAATTCGAGAAAAACTGGATTCATGTGGGCATTATATTCATACCATACGCGGTGTGGGTTATGCCGCTCGAGAAGAATGAGCATGAGATATGCATAAACTAACGCTGAAAATAACATCCCTTTTTGCACTGGTTTTATTCCTTTTTGTATGGACGCTTAAACTGACTTTTTCTCTAGAATTTTCACAAAACCAGTGGATTCAGTTTATAATTATTATAATAGTTACTCTCATATTTTTGTATATCATCATCGACTATTTACTTCGCCCAATATTTCTCATCAATCATTATGTGGGTAAACTGAAAGAAAGTGAATATAATTTACCTCAAATCTCCTCTAATGATGAATTAGAGGAATTATACCACCATATTTCTCAACTGACTTTGACAATTGAAAATGATATTAAAGCATTAGATCATCTATCCAAGGTGCGAACGCAGTTTTTAGCCAATGTATCTCATGAATTAAAAACACCTATATTTGCTATAAAAGGCTTTGTAGAAACGCTTTTGGATGGGGCAATTGATGACTCGGAAGTTAATCAGATATTCTTGAAAAAAATTGCCAATCAATCAGATCGATTAGAAAATCTCTTTACAGATTTAATTATGATATCGAAAATTGAGTCTAAAGAATTATCACTTAATTTATCAAGCTTTGAGTTAAATGAAATACTACTGTGGTTAAAAGATACTTTTGAAGTAGATGCAGAGAAGAAAGGGCTAAAATTAGTGGTTCCAGACACTGCTGATTTAATGGTATATGGAGATAAAATTAGGCTTCTGTCTGTATTTTCAAATTTGGTAAAAAATGCCATTGATTATACAGAAAAAGGGAAAATTACCTTAATTGTTAAAAAGCGTAATGAAAACGTAAACATCAAAGTAATAGATAATGGTCCTGGAATTCCCCAAAAATATCAAAGTAGAATTTTTGAACGATTTTTTAGAGTTGATGAAGCCCGATCACGTGAGCTGGGGGGAACCGGACTTGGATTATCCATTGTGAAACATATTGTGGAAGCCCATCATTCCACGATAAATATTCGTAGTGAAATAGGACAAGGTACTGAATTTTCATTTTCACTTCGTTCAAAATCTTAACAAAATCTTAACATTCCAAACATTCCATCTTCACATTGTGTTATTAATTTCTCACATTAATCTAACATTGGGTTATTTGGAGATAAATGAATAAACAATTATTAATTTCAATTGCGAAAATTGCAGGGGTTGTGCTTTCCCTTTATTTATTTTTGGTAGGGATTAATGGACTTTCTTCCGGGATAAAACATCTAACTCAGCCGGATGTGGTTGAAGTTGGGGATATGGTACAAACTAAAATTAAAGTTGACGGTTCTAAGAAAAAAGTATGGATGCTTGTTGAAGCCATCGAAACTAATGCAAGTGGTGAAACCGTTTTCAAATGTGATTATACGGTAGAAGAAAAAACAACCAAGCATGATATAAAAGAATCTAAGGTGAAAATGGTTGCAAGTTCAACTTTTGTTAATGCCACTTCATCCTCAATTTTGGCATTATTTATAGGAATTTTTGCAACGGTATTATTCCAAAGTTCATCCACTACCACATCATTGATTGTTGGAATGGTTAGTAGCGGTGTAGTGAGTTTAGCAGCGTCAATCCCTATGATTATGGGTGCAAATATTGGAACCACCGTAACCAATACATTAGTATCTATAGGACATATTCGAAGAGGGAACGAATTTAAACGTGCATTTTCTGCATCAACAGTACATGACTTTTTTAACCTCATGGCTGTAATTGTAATGTTCCCCTTAGAAATGTCAACACGTATTTTAGAGCGGTCTGCCACAGCTATGGGGGTGTTTTTCTTTGGTCGCGTCAGTACAGATGATGTGTTTAAAAGCCCAATTAAAGCAGCCATCAAATGGGGTGCAAAACATTTAGAATCGCTTAGTGGTGAAAATGATATTATCTTCATTATTATCAGTGTGGTGTTAACATTTTTCATGTTATACTTTATTGTGAAGCTACTACGGAGCCTTGTATTGGAAAAGGTTGAAACCTTTTTTGATCAGTATATTTTTAAAACTCCATTACGCAGTATTTTATTTGGGGCTCTATTAACTATCATGGTTCAAAGTTCATCAATTACCACTTCAACCATTGTACCGTTGGCTGGAGCAGGGGTACTCTCATTACGTCAAATTTTCCCCTTTACTCTAGGGGCAAACATTGGTACAACGGTAACAGCGCTATTGGCATCATTGACATTGAATGTAACTGCAATGGTTGCGGCATTTACACATCTATTGTTTAACTTGTATTCAATTGTCCTCATCTATCTAAATCCATTGTTGAGAGACATACCTATCAAATTAGCCAATGGTATTGCTGAATTATCTTTGAAAAATAAAATGTATCCATTTTTATATTTATTCATAGTATTCTTTATAATTCCTTTCTTAATCATCTTTATTGGGAGATAAAACATGTTCAAACAAATATATCAATTATTTCAATCAAACAGTCTATACGAACAGGCACTTATAGAATGTCATGAGATGTTAGACATTGATCTGCTTATGTTTAAAGCATCAGTAGAATCTTTACGCAAATCAGATTCAGCAGATATTGACATCGATATTTATTCTATGGATAAAAAAATCAATGAGTTTGAAAGAGATGTACGTCGTAAAGTAATGACTCACTTGGCGGTAAGTGGTACAGATGATATTGGTTCAGGATTAGTATTAGTAAGTGTAGTTATAGATATTGAACGTATTGGCGATTATACTAAAAATATATACGACCTTGCAGTTAATCATCCCCAAAAACTCAATGGTGGCACATTAGAAGACAGACTCGCCACGGTTGAATCTGCTACATTTGATATGTTTGAAGCATCAATTGATGCTTTTAAAAATCAAGACATCGATAAAGCGCGTAGCATAATGGAAGCCTATAAAGAAAATGTTTCAGAACAGTGTGATAGCATTACTACAGATATAATCTCTGGTAAAGTTTCGGATTTAGATATAGGTACTGCAACATCAGTTGCCATGTACGCACGATATTTAAAACGAATCGCTGCCCATTCACGAAATTTGATTTCTAGTATAGTAAATCCGTTCGAAAGAATTGGATATCCAGAATAAAACAAAAAGGGAAAACATGAAAAACTTAATTACCATAGCCATTATAATTTCTTCCATTTTTGCACAAGGTAAAGTGGTGGGAAAAACATTTTTTGACTTTACATCTACAGAAGATAAAAAGGGGTTCAACTTTAAACGTCAATATTTTGGTTATTCATTAAAAGCATCTGAAAATTTGAGTTTTAAATTGTTGTTAGATGTAGGAAATACAAATGTTGGAACAGTTGAATACGAAGATGATAATGGATTATTTATTGAAAAACCAGAAGATAAAAGGCTAACTGCATTTTTGAAAAAAGCACAATTAGACTATACCTGTGACTGGGGTAAAACTAGCGTTGGTCTCATTGGCATGAATACATACCATATTCAAGAAAAAAATTGGGGGTATAGATTTATTGAAAAATCTGCCATTGATTTAAATAAATTTTCATCTACTGCAGATTTAGGTGTGGCATTTTCAACATCCATAATTAACAACCTCAATACAACAATCCAATTTGTAAATGGCGAAGGCTACAAAAAACCACAAGGAGATGAACATTTCAAATCTGTATTTAATATAACTTATGGTGAATCCAAATTAAATAAAAATGATGGTTATAATATTGGGCTTGTATATTCTTCTGAAAGTACAGACAATGATCCTGTAACAATGATGAGTGTTTTTGGTGGTTATGCAGGCATGGGTCTCCGTGTTGGTGTAGAGTACGATTTAATGAATAATCCATTTAAAACATTTGATGAAACATCAGTTATTTCTACAAGCTTAAATTATGGATTAAACGATAATATTGATTTGTTTGCTCGATATGATATGGTAGATGATAATGATACAGAAAATGAAAATGGTGAAAATTTATTAGTTACTGGAGTTGTATTCAATTGCGGTAGCGGTTTATCCGTAGCTCCAAATATGAGAATGGTTTCTCATGAAGATTCTAATGAAAAGTTAACCACGGTTTATAGAGTAAATGTTCAATTCAAATTATAGTAAATGAGTGTAAAAATCATTAAAAAGGGCTGGTTTGCCAGCCCTTTTTTTATAATAATTACTCATCATTAAGTAACTGCGGATTATCAGTAAATATTCCATTTAATTGTAGTTTTTTTGCCTTTTTATATTGAGCCATTGAATTTACGGTATAGGCAAAAACGGGAATCCCAATTCTTTTAATTTTGTTCAGCAGAGGTTTATCAATTTGGTCTATATTGAGGTGAATCAATGGAGGCCTTGAAACATAAATCCAATAAAATGATGAGTAAGGCTCATCTTGATCCCACAATTGGGCAATCATTATTTTTTTATTTAACTTTTTAATTTTGCGCAATACAAGGGGATTAAAGCTAGAGACTACTACCCTTCCCACTATATTTAATTTTTCAATCAATGCCACAGTTAGAGTTTCCATTCCTTCACTAAATAACTGCTGTGATTTTATCTCGATATTTATAATAATATCATCAGGCAAGGATTTGAGAACGTCTTCTAAGGTAGGAATTTGTTGAAAATCTAAATTGGGGAAGCCGTTACCACGTGCATCAATATTTTTTAATTCTTCATAATTTAGGGATGAGATTTGTGTTTGCTTCCCAGTTAGTCGTTCTAGATGCGGATCATGATGCACAACCAAAATATTATCTTTTGTTATTTGAACATCAAGTTCAATACCATCTATACCCACCTCTACCGCTTTTTTAAAAGATACAATGGTGTTTTCTGGCATCAACGAGGGGATACCTCGATGTCCATAGACAAAGAGTTTTTCATCTTTAAATTGGCTATGAACTTGAATTTTAAAACATATACGTTTGTAGAAAAATAGCCCTAATCCGAGGAAGGCTACAAAAAGCAATATGAATTCCATTTACTAAATTAAAACCAAACTGAAATTAATTGACAAAAAACAATTATTCATGTTGTTTTATTTTTCCCACAATGCCGAATTTAAATATTATCTATTTTCACAAATGTGAATAACTTGTGAATAAAATTACATTTTATATTTAATTAATGGACATAAGCAAAGACGAATTTTGGGGGCAATGCCTCTCATATATCCAAACGAGAATTTCTGAACAAGCCTATCAAACATGGTTTGATGATGTGGCGGTATCTGCTATTAATGGTGAAGAAATTACTTTATTGGTACCAAACCAGTTTCATTATGAATGGTTGGAGCAAAAGTATCGCCATTTGATAGATGCAGCTATCAAAGAAACAGGAAGTCATCCGTTAGTGGTGAATTATTCGGTGGTAATAAGTAAAAAATCTACAGAAGAAATTCCAAAGTTGATGCCTAAAGATAAGCCCATGCCCAAGGGGTTTCATCAAAAGTCACAATTAAATAATCGATATATTTTTGATAATTTTATCGAGGGGAAAGGCAATCAATTTGCAAAGGCTGCAGCATACTCTGTTGCAGAGACTCCAGGGCAAACACCTTTTAATCCATTATTAATTTATAGTACACCCGGAATGGGTAAAACCCATTTATTACAGGCTATTGGAAATTTTGTTTTAAATAATAGACCTTCTATGCGTGTAGTTTATCTAACAAGTGATAAATTTACATTGGAGTTCATCACTGCAATTCAACAGAACAAATCTGCTGAATTTGCAAATAATTATAGAAATGTAGATATGCTATTATTAGATGATGCTCAGTTTTTTGAATCGAAAGAGGGAACACAAGAACAGTTTTTCCATATTTTTAATGGGCTATATCAAGAAGGTAAACAAATTGTTCTTACAACGGATAGACCCCCAAGCGAACTTACAGGATTAAAAGATCGGCTAGTTTCTCGGTTTCAATCAGGACTAATTGTAGATATTCAATCTCCAGATTTGGAAACTAGGATTGCAATTCTTATGAAAAAGGCTGAAGATGATGGTTTAGAAATTCCGTATGATGTCGTTGAATTTATTGCCTCAAGCATTAAATCAGATATTCGCACAATGGAGGGAGCTTTAGTTAGATTATTAGCACTATCATCATTAAGACGTGTAGATATTACAATGGAACTTGCTAAAAAAGTATTGGAAGACATGTTAGGCAAGTCGGCTTTTGCAGACGTAACTATAGATCATGTGTTGAAAAGTGTTGGCAAAGAGATGAAAGTAAGTGAACGACAAATTATGGGGAAAGGACGCACGATGGAGGTGGCGCTGGCTCGACAAATTGTCATGTATTTATCTCGAGAATTAACGGGGTCATCCCTCATTAATATTGGTCGTCATATTGGGAAACGAGACCATTCTACGGTTATTCATGCATGCAAAACAGTAGAAAATAAAATGATTGAAGACAAAGAGTTTCGACTCAAAGTGGACAATCTAAAAAGTGAAATTTCAGGAATTCATTAAAAGGAAGTAACATGGAAAAAATACTCATAATCGATGATGATATTCAATTATCTGACCTTATCAAAGAGTTTTTAGATTCATTTAATTACGAAATTCATGCCAAACATACACCAGAAGAAGGACTAGAATTTCTCCGTGAAACTGGTGCAGATTTAGTTATTTTGGATATCATGCTTCCAGGAATGGATGGATTTCAAGTTCTACGAAAAATTCGCGAAGACTCAACAGTACCTGTTATTATGTTGACTGCACGAGGTGAAGTAACCGACAGAATTGTGGGATTAGAACTGGGTGCTGATGATTATCTACCCAAGCCATTTGAACCTCGAGAATTGTTGGCAAGAATTCAGTCTATACTTCGTCGCAGTCAATCACCAGGCTCAATGGTTGATATAATTGAGTTTGAATTTCTTACTATAGATAAGCTTAAGCAAGAGGTATTACTGGAGGGTGAAGTTGTTCATCTTTCCACAACTGAATACGAAGCACTTCTTTTGTTTGCAGAAAATCCTGGGCAAGTATTGGATCGTGAGCAATTGGTTGAAAATCTACGAGGAATTACATGGCAGTCCTATGATCGTTCCGTAGATGTACTCGTAAGTAGATTGCGAAACAAATTAGGTGAAACTCCTGCAAATACTCGATTCATAAAAACAGTGCACGGCGTTGGTTACAAATTCATCGGTAAAGCGAAGAAGTAGAAGAAAATACCTTCGTAAATTAAGGAAAAGCCTTTCCTTTCGGCTGGGGAGCTTATTATTAGGCTTCACAGCAGTATTGATATTAACGCTTTATTATCAATTCAATTATTCCTTCACCACACAGGACAGCATCCTTGACGCACATGAGGCCTACTATTATTCTCAAATGGTGGAAAATTGGGGCACCCCTCCAGATACAGTTAAAATTAAAAATGATATTGAGAACCTCCACCTAAATTGCATGATTTTTAAACTTGAGGATGATTATGTAGATCCTGATGGATATGGACAAATGTATTGGTCACATCCGAAAAATATTACACCAGAAGTGTTTTATACATGGAGTATTCCTGAGGATTTTGAAATACATGGTGTAAATATCCCCCTTCAAGTGGATTTTGGTACAATGGGAGAACATCCCGCAACAGCAGTTGTAAACGATGAATATGTATTCTACCTTCAAATAAATTATGTAGAACCAAGCACATTACCAAATTTCATTTTAGCATCAGTCATAACTATTTTATCTATGATTGGTCTTAACTTTTTTATTCAAAGTTATTTACGTCCAGTACAATTGATAAAAGAGAGAGTTTTTGCTTTAGAGGATGGAGATTTAGATTCTGAAATCCCCATTGAAGGTGATGATGAATTAGCAAGCTTGACGCGCGCTATCAATAAAATGATTCAGGATATTCAATATTTGCTTAATCAAAAACAGCAATTATTATTGGATGTAAGTCATGAGCTGAGAACACCGTTGGCAAGAATGCAGCTGTTGCTTGAAATGATTCCAGAGCATAAAAACATTAATAGACTAAAGGACGAAGTCGTTCTTCTAGAAGGAATGATTTCTAATATGCTACTGTCCGATAGATTGTCTACTCCATATCAAGATTTAGATATATCCCCAATCAAACTATCTAGAATGGTGAAAAAAGTGTTATCAATGTTTCCTAATCATGCTGATATTGTTGATATAAAAGGTGAAATTCCTGCAATAACTTTAGAAGTAGATGAAATGAAATTTTCATTGGCTATTAGAAATCTTATTGATAATGCTCAAAAATATGCATCTGCATCAGAAAAAATTCAGCTATCTATGAATGTTAAAAATAATTATTTATATATTAATGTAAAAGATTTTGGTCCTGGGATTGATGAAGAAAATATAGAAAAATTAACAACTCCATTTTATAGAATAGTTAAAAAAGGTGAAGTAAAGCGTCCAGGGTTTGGCTTAGGGTTGACCATATGCAAAAAAGTAATTGAATCTCATGGAGGTGAATTACAAATAAAAAGTAAAATTGGAGATGGCTCTGTGTTTTCGCTGGTTTTGCCCCTAAATTAAATCTTGACCTGAATAATGGTTACATAATAACTTACCGCTGTATTTAATCAACAGTCCTAAATCGGAGGTACTATGCAAAGAAGCAGTATAAACAAAGTAATCTTAGTTGGTCACATAGGTAATAAACCTGAAGGCAGATTCACTCCTTCTGGAATGTCAACCTCAACTTTTTCAATTGCAACAAATGAATCTTGGGTAGATTCTGACAAAGGTAAGCAAGAGCGTACCGAATGGCATAATATTGTAGCTTGGAATAAGTTGGCAGATTTTGCATCAGAATATTTGCAAAAAGGTCAATTGGTGTATGTTGAGGGGAAACTTCAAACACGTAGCTGGAAAGACAAAGAGGGTAACCCTCGTAAAACTACAGAAATTGTGTGTACATCAATCACGCCCTTAGAGTGGAAAAGTGCTAAAACTGATAATGGAAAGTCAGAAAAAGCAGCAGAATCTGTTTCAGAGCCATCTGAAGAGGATGATCTACCTTTTTAACTAACCGTTACATCCTGTAACATTTATCACTTTACTGTTACATCTCATTGTGTGTATATTTACGCAGGAGAAGGAATTGTATTTATGAAGTTTATTGTAAATATACTATTATGTGTTGGTTGTTGCTCAGCCTTTTTGTTTTCAAAGGAGGTTGATGGTAACAAAAAGTCACTGAAAGGTGATTCAGCTATTACTATGGGTACGCTAAAGCTGTCACATGGTTATGGTGAAATGACTGCGGGTGACGATGTAATTGAGAGAAAAAGATCTCACAAGAGACGTCGTGTAGTTCGCAAACCACGAAAAGGTAGAAGCAAATAATCAGTTTATAGCATAATAGATTGAGTTAAAGGCGTCTGAAAAGACGCCTTTTTTAATCTTCAGTTCTTATTAAAGGATAAAAAATGACCACATTACGTTTTAGTAAACTAAGCAAATTAGTACTTTTAACATTTTCAATTTTAGTTACGGGCTGTGTTTCTACCAGTATGGAGTATCGTTCAGCCACAACTGCAGCAAGATCAGAAAAAAATCTTAAAAAGGCAGAAGAGTGGGGATTGAAAGCCCTAACGGTTGTGGGTGACGAGCAAAATGCATGGGTGCCCTACTTTTTAGCTATAGAAGTATATAAACCCCAAAAAAAATGGGAAAAGATGGCAGAAATGCTTGAAATTGCATACAACCGAAACCCTGAACAAAAACTTGAACGCCCCTTTGCCTTAGATGGCCAGCCTGTAATTACAATCAAACAGGGGGTAGAAGCCTATAGAGAACAAGAATGGGGCAGTTTATATAATTCTGCAGTAGAAAAATTTCAAACACAAGAGTTTGATAAAGCTATGGAAACCTTAAACCTTGCAATACTGATGAACCCTGGTCGTGGTGAAACTTATGGAACATTGGCGGCATTACATCTTCAACAAGAAAATACCAATGCTGCAAAAGAAACCGCTAATAATGGTATCAAATTTGCTCCAGACTTTTCCCTTAATTATCAAGTTTTGGCAGACATCGCAACAAAAGAGGGAGAATTTGACGTTGCTGAGGAGT
>CAYQPE010000007.1:0-38273 GCA_964419445.1 uncultured bacterium | reverse complement strand
GAGGCTCAATTAATTCAAATTTCATGTACAAGTGGAGATTTAGCTGCCTGTTGTACTGATAACTCTCTCTTAGCAAATAGTGATCCTGTAAGTGGTGTAAATCTTTCAGCTGAATTTACAAATGCTAGTTATAATGTTCCATTGGGTGAGATTCAATATCTTAATGGACAGACTACTGATGAAAGTGGAAAAATGCGTTTTGAGTTTTTAGATAATGGTCAAACAGGTGAGATTACCATTTCCATGAGTTATACTGACCAATATGGATTTTCACCATTAGATGCATCTACTACATTTACCGTCTTACCGATTGAAAATCTAGTTAGTCTGGTAACTCTTACTTCTAATCCTACTGACAATTTTATTATTCAAGATAGTACTCAGATTTGTGAAACTACCTTTAGTGCAAATGTTAGAGACGAAAATGGAATTGCAATTGAAAATGTAACCGTTGATTTTCTTAACCAATGGGAATATGGTACATTGACAAATCCAGGAAGCTGTGTTACAGACACTACCGGTAAATGTAGTATAGTATTAACATCATTTCCTGAAGAGTATGGTGATGCTGAAATTATTTCTTGTGTTAGTATAGATGAACTTGAAGAAGTTTATTTAAATTCTGGTAAATCCTATAGATTATCATTTTTTGAAAAACAAAATGATTTTAATTCTTCAATAAAAACCTATTCTAAATCAAAAAAACGAAGTATAAATAATAATACTAATAGGTTAAATAATATTACATCTTCATATATAAACAATTATCTTCAAGTACTAAATAGTACGACTGATTCACCAAATATTGAACTATGCACCGATTCAGATGGCGATGGAAATGTTGATGGTATTGGTGCATCAAAGATTGTTACATATATTACTCAAGAACAATATAATATCAATCAAGTAGATGATATTGATATTTGGGTAGAAGCAGGTGAAATTCTGGAAAATAATGTTAATGTAACCGTAATTGATACCATCAAAATACAAACATTAGATTCTTTAGGATCACCTGTTGCGAATGTACCTGTGACATTTATGAAAATAACCGATGGATTTGGGTATATCGATGTTCTAGATGATACAACATCTACATCTTCACAAATTGAAAGTGATATTGGAAATGGTATTACTGATGAAAATGGATACGCTACAGCAATTTACTATCCAAATACATTTAATTATACTGGTGATGATGATTATGTAACAATTGACTTTTCTATTCAAATGGCTAATTCTCAAATATCTAATGAGTTTACAATTCAATTAGAAGTAGAAAACTATACTAATATTGAATATGAAGTAGAGTATTTTGATATTCCAGATAGTGCAATAGTAATTGCACCTGGAGTAAGTACAACCTTTGGTGTGCTAGCTAGGGATGAAAACGGTGTTGGTATTTGTGGAGTACCCGTCTACTGGAGTTTAGAATCAATCGATGGAAGCTCACCTAGTGGTCTTTTATCTAATGAATTCACCTATACTTATTCAATAGATCCTACAGAGTGTTCTAGTGATACTTCAACTGTTGATACAACAAATTCAGGTATTCAAACTGGATGGGCATATGTTGATTATGATGCATCGGCGGGAACTAATGATAAATTATATTCAAAAATATTTGATCCTATTACTAATCAAGTTTTAAAAATTGACTCTACCCTTATTATTATAAACAATAATGAAGCACTAGTTGCATATGCCTCAAACCCTATAATAAATGTTACATCTGCAGATAGTATTTATTGTGATACACTAAATGCACATGTTTTAAATTCTGCCGGTGTAGCAGTACCAGATATTATTGTAGATTTTAGTATTGACCCAACAACAACAAATGGAGTTATATATCCTATTGATATAACTACTGGACCAGAAGGAGAAGATGCAACTGCATTATATTGTCCAGAACAAGGATATCTAGGTAGCGTAGAAATTACGGCAAGTGCTGAAACGGGTGTACTTACTGATACAATTACCATTAATTATATAGATGATATACCTGAATGCCCGGGTTGTCTACCAGAGCTTACCTTAATTGCAGATCAATATGTGCTGCCTTATGGAGAAAATTTTGATAGTACTTCATGTATTATTACAGCAACAATGACTGATTCAACGGGGAATGAACCTCCAGTTAATACATTGGTGCAATGGCAAGCAATACAACAAGATGATGATGATAATTGGTTAGGTGTTGGCTCTATTGATCCATTTAGTTATTTTACTGAGAATGATACAGGTGCTGTAGTTGCTACTGCAACTTTCCAAATGCAAGATGCAGCTGGTTTAGTAACAATTGTAGCAAATTCTGAGGGCTTGACAGATACAACTTATATTAATGCTATTTCAACTCAACCTTCATATATTGAGATTGTACCTCCTTTCCCTAATGAAATAACCGTTCAAGGTGGTGGTGGTCAAGAATCTACTGATATTGAAGTCGCTATAAGAGATGGTAGTGGTAATCTCATTACAATTCCATATTGGATTAGATTCAATTTAATAGGTTTTCCTGAAGGAACTTATATGAATGGTGATGAAGATGGGGATAATATTTTAGATGTTCTATCTTTAAATGGTGTAAGTACCGTTGCAGTAAATTCAGGTACCATGCCTGGTTCAGTTCAACTCAAGGTTCAATTATATCCAAATGTAAATGATTCAATTTATGTTGATGATGGGTTTTTAGCTCAAGCTGAAGGTACACCTGTTACTGTTGCTACAGGACCTCCTGCACAGGGTTCAATTAACTACAGTTATGTAGATATTGAAACAATTGGAGGTGGATTATATCAAGTACCTGTTTCTATTTCATTATGGGATATACATTCAAACCCAGTAGATGATAGTACGAATCTATATTTATCTTTAAGAGGGATAACTGATCCATATGATAATACTGAAGAATACTATGATGGGGATATTATATTCTGGGGTGCAAATTCTGAATCAGATAGTTTGGTTTATAAATGTAAAACTAACGGAATTCCTGAACTGAGTAATATGTGTCAAGATCCTAATGGATTAACAGGACTAGACTTCTTGTTAGAAAATGCTCCTAATGCTGATTTACAAGTAGGAGAATGTGTTGCTATTAATGATAATGCTGATTGTACAAATCAACAGAACTCAACAGATTGTGCATCAATTTTAGGTTCAGAATGTCAAGG
Organism: uncultured bacterium; assembly: GCA_964419445.1. Lineage (GTDB taxonomy): Bacteria > Fidelibacterota > Marinisomatia > SCGC-AAA003-L08 > D37C17 > JABHHG01. The sequence continues at coordinate 35,097 of CAYQPE010000007.1, read as the reverse complement.
AGAGAATTTTCAGTGCGCAAATGCAAATTTAATTGAAGATGCAGAAACAATTTGTGGTAATATGTCTGGTTTAGGATGTGAATGGGTAGAAATAATAGAATGTAATTGGCAAGAAACATTTGGATTTGAAAATAGTGGTGATATTTGGGTTCCTCTTGATCACCCTGGAGATATAACCCCTGTTGTTAAAACTGGAAATGAAAACAATAATGGCGAATCATTCCCTGGAAAAGCATGGGGATATGTATATTATTCAACATCTACTATATTTGATGAAACATATCTTAGAGCACAAACCTATGGTGCAGATGGAGAGGTATTGGTCATTGATAGTAGGGCAAACCATGATGGATCTAGTTTACTCTTACCATTCACACAGGATGGAACAATAGGAATAAATGCTAATCCTACTGGTGCTCTAATTGGTCTAGCACCACCTGCTACAAATCCAGTTGATGTGGTTGTTACAGGTTCTTTAACTGACTTTTATCAATTCCCTGTTGATGGTGGAACTTTAGCAATTACTGCATTTGGAGCGACTGTTTTAAATTCTTGTAATGGAATAGATACTGATGGAAATGGGATAACAGGCTATTGCTTTGAAGATACTGATGGTAGTGGAACTTGGGATGCTGCTGAAAATAGAATTACAATTAATAATTGTTCATCTTGTCAAGGTGAAGGTGGAACATGGATTTCATGGGATGATGATGTTTCAACTACTACCAATGGAAATACATGTACCAATGCTGGTGGAATTTGGTATGGGAATGGCTTTGCAGCAAATGGATTAGATCCTTGGTGTGGAGATGGTATTGCAGATGATGATCCAATTTTTGGAATATCAAACCCTCAAGGACAGGTAACGTGGACAGTTAGATATGAATTGGGTATTAATGAATGTGACTGTAATGCTGATCCTCAAACCTGTGAAGATTTTACTTCTAATATTGTTTTAACTCTTCAGGATCCACAGGGTGGAACAAGTGATGCCGTTGAAGTTACTATAATACAATTAGTCCCAGCAGATACATGTGGTCCATAAGTTTTTACTCAACTACCAATTAAAAAGTTATAAAATAAGGGTTTTATAAATGTCTAATTATCAATTTATGAAATTAGGAGATATTCTAGTTGAAGAAAATATAATATCTCAAGAACAATTAGAAAAAGCATTATCTGAACAGAAAATTACAAGAGATAAATTAGGAACTGTCTTAATCAACCATGGTGCTATTACCGAGGAGGATTTAGTCCAAGCATATTCATTGCAATTAGGTCATCCACAAATAAGTGAAGATGATATGCTAAAAGCACCAATTGAGGTAGTTTCTCTAATTCCAGAAAATTTTGCAAAAGAAAATCATGTCATTGCACTAAATCAATCAAATGATATTTTAGTTATAGCAATGGAAAATCCTGATGATCTTGATATATTAGATGAAATTAAAAAATTAACAGGTCTATCTACAGATGTAAGAATTGCAGGGAGATCTTCTATAAAATCTGCAATAAATACTATTTATGATAAAATTAGACAAAAAGATGAAGTTCAAAGTGCAATTTCAAATATTGATACAATTGATGATGAAGATAAATCTCAGAATGAACTAGATTTAGGTGATGAAGAAGTATCTCCAGAAGATGCTCCGATTGTAAAATTAGTTAATCTTATCCTTATGGAGGCAATAAAAGAAAATTCATCTGATATACATATAGAAGCTGGAAGAGATGAAGTCTCTGTAAGAATACGTATTGATGGTGTTTTGGCAAAAATCATGTCACCTCCCATAGCATCTTTAAATGGTATAATGACTAGAATTAAAATTCTTTCTAAATTAAATATTGCTGAACATAGGGTACCACAAGATGGACGAATGAAAATTAAAACAAAAGAAAGAGATATTGATGTACGTGTCTCTATATTACCAACAATACATGGTGAAAAATGTGTGTTAAGGTTACTGGGTAGTGGTGAAAAAGCAATGACCCTTACTGATCTTGGTTTTCCTAAAAATAAATTAAAAACATTTAAAAAATGGATAAATCAACCATACGGTATGGTATTAATGTGTGGCCCTACGGGTTCAGGTAAATCAACAACTCTCTATGCTGCACTCCAAGAGATTAATAGTGAAGATATAAATATTACCACCGTAGAAGATCCTGTAGAATACCAACTAGCTGGAATTAATCAAGTACAAATGCATGAAGAAATAGGTCTTACATTTGCATCATCTCTAAGATCTATTCTAAGACAAGATCCAGATGTTCTTTTAATAGGTGAGATTCGTGATGAAGAAACAGCTGGAATTGCTGTAAAATTTTCTCTTACTGGTCACCTAGTATTCAGTACAGTTCATGCAAATGACGCAATAAATGCTATTACAAGATTATTAGATATCGGCATACCACCATTTTTATTAGGTTCTTGTGCAAATCTTATTGTTGCACAAAGATTGATTCGAACTATTTGTAAAAATTGTAAAGAAGAATATACTCCAAACCAAACTGAATTAGAGATGATCGGCTTATCTCAGGATAAAGCAAATTCAATTACTTTCTTCCATGGAAAAGGTTGTAGAGAATGTAGAGAAACTGGTTATAAAGGTCGAACGGCAATAGATGAAATTCTAGAATTAAAGCAAAATATTAAAAATCTGATTTTTGAAGGTGCGAATGAAGATACTATAAAAGTTGAAGCATTAAAGCAAGGAATGACACCACTTCGTGAAGCTGGAATTGAAAAAATTGAAGAAGGAGTCACAACAATTCAAGAAGTTATTCGATCAACTGTTCAGGAATAATTAAATAATGAACCAATTTACATATATTGCCCGTACACAAGATGGGGTACGTAAAGAAGGTAGTATAGATAGTGAAAATATTGATCAAGCTTCAGAGAAATTGCGATCAGATGGATTAATTGTTGTTAAAATTACCGAGAGAGATACAACTTTTGATTTTCTAACTCCATTTTTAAATCGATTAAATCTAGAGTTTGAAAAATTTAAAAATAGAATTCCCCTTTCAACACTTGTTTTTTTCACTCGTCAATTATCAACTATGTTTGCAGCAGGGTTAACAATTGAACGTTCCCTATTTTTTTTAGGTCAAGAAGAAAAAAATCCTAAATTTAAAAAAGTACTCGTTGATATTGAAACTAATATTCGTCGAGGTTTGTTGCTCTCAAATGCTCTAGAAAAGCATCCTGGAGTCTTTTTTAATTTATATATTGCTTTAGTGCGTGCTGGTGAAGTAAGTGGTAAATTAGCCGAAACCTTAGAGGAGTTATCATCATATATTGAATCTGTAGAAGATACTCGAAGAAAGGTGAAATCGGCTATGTATTATCCCGTATTTATAATTTTCTTCTTATTTTTCATGATGTTTGTCACATTTACTTTTATAATTCCACAGTTTAAAACTGTATATGATTCACTTGGATCAGATTTACCATATTATACTATAGTTTTGGTAAATATTTCAGATTGGTTTAAAAGTAATTTCTTATTTATGTCTGTTATCATAATTTTATCACTAATTATATTATGGCTACTATCATTAACTGATAGTGGTAGACTAACAAAAGATAGATTGTTCTTAAAAACGCCCATTTTTGGTAGTTTAATTGAACAAGGTATTCTCAGTAAGTTTGCAAAAACATTTGGCATTCTTGTTAGCTCAGGTGTTTCAATAATGGATTCTATGAACCTTCTTGAAAAAGTAGTTGATAACCGTGTTTATGAAATTGCTATAAATAGAGCAACAGCAAATATAGAGTCTGGTGTAAACATATCTACAGCTTTAAAAGAAACAGGTGAATTTCCTCCTATCCTAATTCAATTATTAGCCACAGGGGAAGAAACTGGTGAAATTGATGGCCTAGCACTAAAAGCATCTGATTTCTACACCAAACAAGTTAATGCAATTGTAGATCGATTAACATCAATTATTGAGCCACTGCTAATAGTTCTTGTTGGTGCAGTAATAGGTGCAATTGTTATTGTAACATACCTACCTATTTTCCATTTTGGTGAAGCTTTAGCAAATTAGAATTCCAAGTTATTATGTATTTGGGATTAATAATTTTATTTGGTCTAAGCTTTGGTAGTTTTTTAAATGTAATCATTTATAGACTTCCAGAAGGAACGTTCTTTGCACAAAAAAGATCATTTTGCCCCAAATGTAAAACTCAAATTCCTATTTATAGAAACATTCCCCTTCTTTCATTTTTATTTCAAAAGGGAAAATGTCATAACTGTAAGCAATCTATTTCATTACAATATCCACTTGTTGAATTGTTATCTGGACTTATTTGGCTATGGGCGTTTGTTAATTATGGTTTAGCACAGGGAATCCTATTTATCTGGATTTGTAGCGTTTTATTGGCTATTTCATTCATTGATTTAAAAACGTTCATCATTCCCCTTCCACTTGTAATTTCAGGTATTCTAGGATTAATTATTTATATCTTCATACATCCCCAAGATTGGCGTGTTATGTTTTGGGGTGGAGTTTTTGGTGTAAGCTATTTGTCCTTAGTATTCCTACTTACATCTGCGATTTTCAAAAAACAAACCATGGGGTTTGGTGATCTTCAATTAGTATTAATTACGGGAATGTGGTTGGGGCCTGTAAATGTTTTATTATCTATTTTTTTATCGTCTATTTTGGCATTAATTGTGTGGATATCTATATCAATGATTAAAGGTGTAGATAGAAATCGCCCCCTTGCATTTGGGCCATATTTATCGGTTTCAGCCATTATCGTATATATGGTAAATATAGATGTTTTACGATTTTTGAGTTAAAGTCTGTCGAAGCCGTTCAAATACGATTGCACTCACTGCTGCCGAAACATTAAGGGAATTTGTTTTACCTTTCATGGGGATTGTTGAAGTAAAATCACATGATTTTAATACTAATGGACGTATTCCTTTTCCTTCGCTTCCCAATACAATTATAGTTTTTCCCGTCATATCCACATCATACCATGGTTTTGCATTTAATCCATTTTCTAATGCCAGACTCCAAAACCCTTCTTTTTTCAAACGTAAAATTTCATTCTTTAAATTATTACATTGATATATTGGAATATTCAAAAATGCACCTTGACTCACTTGAATGGATGTTTGTGTTAGCCCCACAGAATTATTTATAGGGAGAATTATTCCATCTACTCCACCACATTCAGCAGTTCGTAATATTTGTCCAAGATTTTGAGGGTCTTCAATATTATCCAACGCAAGAAGAAGTACGTCTTTCTTTACTTGAGTATATTGAGGCATTGGACTGTATAAACTTCCTTTAAAATAAATTACAATGCCTTGCGTACGTAACCCTTTATATTTTTTAAGGAAATGGTCTTTAGGAAGATTGTTTACCTTTCCCCTATATTTTTTTAACGATGAATTGATAAATCCTTTACGAAGGGTATTACTATCTTTCATTACATCGATTTGAACAATCTCCACTTTCTTAGAGTTAAAAATTTGTTCAGCACCATTCAATCCATAAATGAAATGTAAATTAGAAGATTGATTTTTATTTTTAGAAAATTTTTTCATAAAACCTTGTGAAAATTTACACATTTTCACATTTGAATTTTAATCACCAATGTATGAAATTTCAGTATGTCATCAACTAAAAAATTTAGAGTAGATAAATGGCTCTGGGCGGTACGTGTTTTTAAAACAAGAAGTATGGCTACAGAGGCTTGCACTGCTGGTAGAGTTAAAATTTCTAACTCACGTATAAAACCATCTCGGCAAGTTAATGTTGATGATATTATCACAATTCAAAAAGGACTCATTAAAATTACATATCGAGTTACAGAGCTTATTGATAAACGTGTGGGAGCTAAAATTGCTCAAAATGCGTATGAAGATTTAACTACGGAAGATGAAAAAGCAAAGTTAAAAATTGCACGTAGTCAACCCATTGCACATCGTGAAAAAGGGTCTGGACGCCCTACTAAAAAAGAGCGACGTGATATCGAAAAACTGAAATGGAGAAATAATTGAAAAAAATTGCCCTCTTAACGTTCTATTTACTCATAGTATCATGTGCATATTTTTCTGCTCATGGTAGGGCCTTTAAACGAGCAGAAAGTTATAACAAATATGGAAAGTATGAACAGGCTGTTTATGCTGCAGTTGATGCGCTACGACTTAAACCTGAATACAATGAAGTAGAAAAAATCCTTGATGCTGCATTTCCTAAAGCCATAAAAAAGCATCATCGTAAAATTGAACGTTTAAAGGAAAAACAACCTGATTTTTATTGGGATAAGATTGTAGATGAATTGCGAATTTTACAAGATTTGAAAATAATCATAGAGGATTTAAATCACCCCAAAACTGACATTTGGCTAGCAAAAGCAAATATAAGAAATTATATAACAGAGATTGAGGTTGCCAAATCAAATGCTGCTGAAGATCACTATAAAATAGCTATACAATTAAAATCAAAATCTGATAGAGAAAGCCAAAAACAGGCAGCAGAACAATTTCAATTGGCTCAATCTTTTGTTGGCAATTATAAAGATTCTCAAGAACTGTATTTGGTATGTAAAGATGCTGGAACTACCCGAATTGCAATTTTACCATTTATAAATAAATCAGGAAAAAATCAATATGGTACTATTGGGGAAAATATTTCTAATGCAATTCGATCAGCTTTAATTAATGATTTTGCAATTATGGAATTTGTTCAAATTATAGATAGACAACAAATTGAAAAAATTATAGAAGAACAAAAACTTTCTCAATCAGGATTAATTGACTCTCAAACCAGCTTGAAAATTGGAAAGCTGTTGGGGGTTCACCAAATTATTAGTGGCGAAGTTACTTTTTTGACTGCATCAAACCCACAGCATGTTAAGAATAAACAGCGTTATAATAAAGAAGTCGTTATTGATACAGAGAAATACACGGATGAAGACGGAAAGAGTAAAACTCGAAATGTTTATGGCGATGTAATGGCATTAGCAACATCACATAATTTGTCAGCATCTTCACAAATTCAGGCCTCTTATCAAGTGATTAATGCAGAGACAGCTCAAGTATTAAATTCAGAATTAGTCAGTGGAAATCGGCAGTTTGAGTATAGATGGGTAACATTCAATGGTGACCAAAGAGCATTACCCAACGATGTAAAAAGATTATCGAAAAAACCTCAAAAATCTGCACCCTCTAAAGAACAGTTAGTCCTAGATGCTATCAATAATTTGAACGAAAAAATGATTCGTAAAATTAAGAAAGTATATAAATAATTATTGATTATACCGAGATCTATATTTTTCTACTTTTGCTTCCATTTCTTCAAATAATTCTGTGGCACGCATGGCATTATAGATTTGCTCATCTGCTTTTATTTTAGCTAATAATCGTTTTTGAGCTGCACCTTCATCCCATTCAACTAAAACATAGGCACGATATATTCTCCCTGTATCGCTCTTCTCTTCTTGAATTTCTTTCTTTGATACTTTCCAATCTTGTAATGTAGTTGCTATAACCTGCTCTTGAGTTTGGGAAAACTGATCAATAACAGATGAATCTTCGCCTAAACCAGTTTCCTCTTGAGCACGCTTAATAAGGCCATTCATTTCTGATTTCACTTGACCGGCAAGTTTATTTGATGCATCTAAAGAGGCTTTATTAATTGCCATTTGAAGATCTCGGCTAGTTGCAGTGGAAGTTTCATATCTAAATCCCTCTTTCTCAGGAAGATCTACAAACCAATGTGGCAAATTTGATAATGTTTTACGAGATGCCTCAGGAAAAAGATCAGGGCCTTTACTACTTCCACAATTAGTTGAAACTACCAATGCCAAACTTAAAAATGTAATAATATAAATTAACTTTTTCATTGTATTCCTTTTTTTTAGGTTACTTAAATTTAGTAATAATTATTGTTGTAATTGACTTAAAATTTCGATCAGTTCAGATGTTTCTAATTTTTCACTTAAATTTTTTAAACTGTGTTTTGCAGAATTTTCATTAGATGTAAAATCTGCACCTTGAATATTTGTAAGTGATGTAGAATAAATTTCAGAATTTGTTTGAACATCACTCACCCATAATGTGATGTTTGAATGGGTTTGATATATCCCCCACTCATTTGCGTTGTCTGATTTCTTTGAAGTAGACACTTCACCTTTTATTAAAACATGTGGATTTGAGGATGAAAAATTAGCACTTAGTTTTTCAGCAAAGTATGATTTTATATTTGCTTCAACAATAGATGAAGTTTGCTTATTCCCAAAAATATATTCATCAATCTGTAACTGAATTATTGGTGGATGATAAAATATATTCAACGACGTTGACTTTCCATTTCCACTATAAATTGTTAGTTCTTCAAAAAATGGTGATATTATTATATTATCAATTCTTTTGAATGAATCTGCATTGGGAATATTAAAAGTGGCAATCCCATCGCTATTTGTCATCACTTGTTGACTGTGGCTTTCATTCATTGATTGTATTTTTAATTTTATACCTTTAATGGGTTGGTTAGAATTATTATCGATACATGTTATTGAAGTAGATTGTTTTTTACCAATACCATAAGTGAACTCTAGTTTTTTAGGGGGAAGCATAATTTTTATCCTGTCAGACAGTTGAATGAATTTTAATTTTAAGTAGCTATATAAATTTACATTTTCACCTGAAATTTCAGCATAAATGGGAACATCTAAATATGGATAGATCTCATCAAAAGCATCTTGAAGTAATTGAAACGATTGACCATTGAAGGAATTATTAACCTTGTTGATTAATTTCAGGACCGTTTGGACAGCATTATCTCTTTCTAACTCAATGGTTTTATAATACAGCTCTTTTGATAATCTAGCCTCTACATAATAATGTTCATCATCTTCATAAAAATTTATATACTCAATATTCTTTAAATTATTTTCTACCCGACTTTCAACTACCGACTTGGTATATTCATTAATATCAAAATTATATTCGGTTTTAACATTTGTGAATTTTGATGAAAGTTGGACAGAAATTTGCGACGATATTTCTACTGATGCCTTTGTTCTAGCATCATCTCGTGAATTTGTTGAACTGTGTTTATTTGAAATCCCAACACCATACCAATAATCATCATTTTGATTTATACGGTTTACCCAATCGGGTTGGGGCTGGATTGATTCTGAAGAACATGATAAAAATAGGAGGCAGAAAATTGTTAAAATTGACATCATTTTATTCTCTTAATGCTTTTTCAATTTCATAAACAAATGCAGCATATTGCTGTGGGTTATATGACTTTAATATAGCACCGGGATAGGTTCGGATTATTTTATTATTTTTACCCACTAAAACTGACGTAGGTAGTGACATTACACCACCATAATTCGTTGAAATTTCACCTAATTCTCGTGCATTTCCATATAAAACGGGGTATTCCATTTTATATGATTTAGTGAAATTTTTCAGTGATTTTTTGGTACCATCCATGGCAATACCTAAAATTTCAAATCCCTCTTTATGATGTTTTAAATATAATTCATTGAAATCAGGAATTTCCATTCTACAGGGCCCACACCAAGTTGCCCAAAAATTTATTAATACCACTTTATCTTTCATTTTACTCAATGTATATACACTATCTTCGAGGGATGAAAGAGTAAAGTCCGATGCTGTATTTATATCCTCAGTCAACTTTTTTATTGCATCTAACTGTTCTTGGGAAATTTTATTTTGACAACACAAAATGCCAATAAAAAAAACTATAATAATCAATTTTTCGTTCATACTATTTTTTATTAAACTCACGTTTACCTTCTCCTAAAAAATTTACAAATGCTGAAACATCTAAATCATATGCACGTGGTTCTACTAATAATTCTTCGTGCTCATTTAGAAGTACATAATAGGGCTGTGCATTACTATTAAATTTACTAATCTGGAAATCAAAGTTTTGCTTACCCACAGTTTTCTTAATTTTACCATCATACTCTGAAGTATACCACTCTGATTCTGGAAGCGTAGTTTTATCATCCACATATAAGGCAACTACAACATAGTCCTTTTGCAATATATTTAACACTTGTGGTTCTGCCCACACATACTCTTCCATTTTTCTACAATTAACGCATCCATGTCCAGTAAAGTCTATAAACAATGGTTTATTAACTTTTCGTGAATATTCCAATGCTTCATTATAATCGTAAAATCCTTTTATTCCATGGGGTAAATGTAAAAACTCTGAAAATCTTGGATTTGCAGGGAAATCATCATTCTCAATATAGCTTGGAGCCGATTTATTCTCACGAATTGTTTTTATGATGTCAAAATCTTGCGAAGTCATTGGAGGTAAGTATCCAGACAGTCCTTTTAAAGGTGCACCAAACATTCCTGGAATCATATAGATTACAAATGTAAATGTACAAATTGCCATGAGTAATCGTGATACACTTAGCCGCTCAACAGGGCTATCATGTGCTAATTGAATTTTACCTAATAAATAAAATCCCATAAGGGTAAATATTACAATCCACAATGCTAAATAAATTTCACGATCAAGAATACCCCAATGATATGTTTGGTCTGCAATACTTAAAAATTTTAATCCAAGGGCAAGTTCTAAAAATCCTAACACCACTTTTACAGAATTTAGCCACCCGCCTGATTTAGGTAAACTTTGCATCCATTCAGGGAATATTGCAAATAATGTAAAAGGGATGGCAAATGACAGTGAGAATCCCAACATCCCAATGGTCGGTTTTAGTAATTCACCTTGGGCAGACTCAATAAGTACGGTGCCAACTATGGGTCCAGTACATGAAAATGATACCAATACTAAAGTAAAAGCCATAAAAAAGATACCAATTAGTCCACCCTTATCTGCTTTTTTGTTCATTTTATTTACAAATGAAGTGGGAAGTACAATCTCAAATGCTCCTAAAAATGAAAAGGCAAAAATATAGAATATGATGAAAAATATAATGTTTGCAACTGCACTTGTTGCCAACTCATTGGCAATTTCTGCACCAAACATAATGGAAACTCCTATTCCCACAATGGTATAGATTCCAATAATTGAAAATCCAAAGATGAATGCATCTCTAATAGCTTGTGATTTTGATTTTTCATGGCCGGTAAAAAATGCAACAGTCATGGGAATCATAGGAAAAACACAGGGAGTTAACAATGCTGCTAATCCCGCTAAAAACGCCATAAGGAAAAAGGAAAACAACGAACTTGCAGAATCTACAACTGAAACTTTCTCCTCACTATTTTCATCTATAAGTAATGGGTACTCTGTGGTAATTGCATTTACAAATTGTGAATTCGCATTTCCCTCAACTATTTCAAATTCAATAGTAAAGTCATCCCAATGTGGAATACATTTTAATGCATCACAGGCTTGATAAATAAATGTCCCATCTACCGAATGTTTCCCAATAGGGGCATCTTTAGAAATAGTTAAGCTTTGACTTAACTTTACATCCTTTTTATGCTTGCCCACTTCCATAGAAAACATTTCGTCAAATGCAATATAAGGAGTTGGTTCTTCCATAATACCAATGGCTGAAAACAGAGTGGTATCCTTCCACTCAAAATATGAAGGGCTCAACGTTAAATCAGGATGTGATGAGTAAATGTGGAAACCTTTTTTAATTTTAATATCAGCTTCAATCGTAATGTTTTCACCTGCATGAATGACATTTCTATCAATGCTAATTTTATATGAAACTGCATCATCTATTGTTTCAGTAAATGAAAAAGATGTGAGCAGAATAAGAAAAATATAGTTTATAATTTTAATATACTTCATGATTACTTAAACCCTAACCCCAAAAATCTTTTTAATCATCGCTCTAAACCCTTTATTCTTATATAAAGACTTTTTAATTCTATTAATTTTTTCTTCTGTTTCTTCCATTCCAGAATTCAATAAATCATCTATTTTATCAAATTGTGACCAAAATAAATTTAAGGTATCAGGCTCAATGGCCACATCAACTTCATGAAGTTTTATTTCACTAAGCCTTGATGTACTTATTTGCTCTGCACGTCCTAAAATTTGCAATAAATTAGGTGATTCCATTTTTTTAAAAATTTTCTGTCCCACATTCACTGCAATCGTAAAATCTGCACCCATTCGTTTTACCGTTCTTATTGGAATAGGACATGACACTCCCCCATCAGTTAACAGCATTTCTCCTGACTCAATCGGAGGAATAAAACCAGGTATAGCAGAAGAGGCTGTGAGTGCACTTACCAAATCTCCGGTATCAAATACTTTATTTTTTCCAGTGTTTAAATCTAATGCAATACAAGAAAATGGGATTTTTAATTCTTCAAAAGTTCTTACGGGAATCATAAACTTAATTACATCTCGTAAGCGTTCTTGTTTTATAAGTCCCAATCTATCATTGGCAATATTAACTACAATTTTTTCCTTCATGTAATTTGCAGCAGATTGAAAAATGGATGAATTGGGCTGTTCTGTAACGGCTAATTTTTCTAAACCAATGCTTTTATAAGCCGAGCTGGAAACAAATCGCTTAATTCTACGATACACCCAATCGATATCTTTTGTTGCTGCATACATGGCTCCGATTACAGCTCCACTTGATGTTCCAGCAATAAGATCAATGGGAATATGATGTTGTGTCAATGTTTTAATAACACCGATATGAGCTAATCCACGTGCTCCACCTGCACCTAATGCTATCCCAATCTTATTGTTCATCCTTGTTGCTACTTTTTTTTACTACACGAATTTTATTTATAATGGCACCAGCAATAGGATTATCACTTCGTAATTTCTTTTTAGTCTCATGTTTAAAAGTATTTACGTTCATATCACTAGGGATTTCTACATATAGAAATTTTCTTGTTTTTGGATCTTTCACTTTAATCCACTTTTGAGGATCTGCCCCTTGGGGAAGTTCAGTTTTACTAAACATTCTCACATGTTTTGCATCGGTCATAGCATTTACAATATGGTCCATTACATAAAAGCCATCGATTACTTCACCAAAAGCTGTGTATTTCCCATCTAAATGAGGGGCATCACTAACACAAATAAAGAATTGGCTCCCCGCCGAATTTGGATCTGATGCACGAGCCATAGATAAAATACCACGCTTATGCTGTGTGTCATTAAACTCAGCATCAATCGTCCATCCTGGTCCACCTGTTCCATCATTAGAGCGATCTTCATCTCGAGAAAGAATGTCTCCACCTTGTATCATAAATCCAGGAATAACACGATGGAATCTCGTTTCATCATAGAATCCACTATTGGCTAACTTTTTAAAATTATGACAATGATTTGGTGCTCTGTCTGGAAACAGTTTGAGTTTCATCTCTCCACGTGAAGTTTCGATTATGACAATTTCATCTTCAGTTACTGAGTCAACTTGAAAATCTCTGGCCTTTTTCTTAATCTCTTCAATTTGAAAACCGTATAACTTTTTGTCTTTTTGAATGGCTGATGTATCAGCCTCCAATAAACCTTTAATTTCAATCTTTTTAGAATAGCCACTAAGATCTTTTAGATCCAGTTTAAATTTTTTATTTTCTTCTGAAAAACAAATTGAAAGTACAATAAATAATGAAATCCATTTATACATATTATTTTCCTGTTCTCCCTCGTTGAGTAAACTCTACCCCTTCTTTACATAAAGGACATTGGTTTGGTTCCCAACTTTCACTGGGTAAGTGTAAAATTGGCGTAGATGAAACACCAAAATCAATTGGATTTTGGCTTCTTTCTACTAGATTTACAACACCAACTATTTCAGCATCATTTTCTTTTGCTAATTCTACCAACTCAAAGACAGAACCACCCGTTGTAATAATATCTTCAACAATCAAGACTCTAATACCTTTTAGTAATTCAAATCCACGCCGAAGTTTCATTTTACCATCTACCCGTTCACTAAAAATATGATTAACACCAAGATGTCTTCCCACACCTCCAGCAATTAAAATTCCACCAATTGCAGCGCCCAATATAATCTCTACATTTTGGTTTTTATACGGCTCTGCCATTTCTTTACAAACTTGATCTAAAGCAGATGGTTTTTCTAAAACCCTAAATTTTTCAATATATCTATTGCTGTGCCGACCTGAAGTTAATAAAAAGTGACCATTTAAAATGGCTCCACTGTCCTCAAGTAATTCTAGTAATTCTTTTGATGTCATAAATACTTTCTAATTTGGTCCGTGTAATTTTGTGCAGAATTTACAATGGCATCCAAACTTCCATCACCTGCATACAAAATGCCTCGAGACACATTAACAATGCCAACAGCATTTCTATTACCAATTGAAATTGATGCTTCTAAATCTCCTCCTTGAGCTCCAATCCCGGGAATAAGCCACGGCAGTTTGGGCGAAATATCCCTGAGCTCATCCATTTGATGCTTATTTGTGGCTCCAACTACCAATCCAATATTTTCACGAATATTTAATGTTACAGATACTTTTGCTACATGTTCATACAACATCCCATTATTTATTGTAGCAAATTGAAAATCTTCAGCACTCTTATTAGAAGTGAGGCATAATACAAATGCGCCTTTTTCTTCATTTTCAATAAAAGGATTTATTGAATCTCTCCCCATATACGGTGCAACGGTGATGGAATCAAATCCAATTTCATTGAATATTGAATATGCATATTGCTTAGTAGTATTGCCAATATCACCCCGTTTACCGTCTGCAATGGTTATGGCTCTTCCGTTTATGTATTCTACTAATCTCTCCATAAGTGCATATCCTTTTGAACCAAATCGCTCATAAAATGCCATATTAGGCTTATACACAGGGCAAAATAAAATGGTGGAGTCGATTATATCCTTAGCAAAATCTTCCATATTAGATAAACTATTCCCAATACTTTGGGGTAGTTTATCAGGATCTAAATCAAGACCAATACAAAGTCGATTTTGCTTTTTTTCACAGATTTTTTTTAGCTTGGAATTAAATGTAGTCGCCATAGGGCGAAATTTAATTATTTTATAACCTCTTCCCCATGTAATAAAATGTATCATTAGACTTTCTTAATATGAGTAAAAATCGACTAAATTATCCTACTTGTTATGGAACAACTTTCACTTAATATCGGCGAAAAATCAGAAGTTAAAGTCATTGCATCATCTGCATATCAATTCCGTGTGGAATTGGTAAAAAAAGTAGGTAAAGATGACCTAGATGGATTGGTAAAAGTCTCTCAATATTTGGCAGATAAATTTGGGAAACAAGCTTTACTTACTAAAACTAATATTCATAAATATTTCAATAAGGATACTTTACCCTTTATTGCTCGATATAAAGGTGAAATTATTGGATACATAATTGGGGTGCCCCTTGAACATTTCAAGCAAGAATCTTGGTCCCATTTTGATGTAAATCTTGGAAAGTATAATACGCTCTACACTTATGCATTTGTAGTAAAAGAGAAGTTCAGAAAAAAGGGCGGATATTCTAAAACGTTGAAACAAATTTATATCAATTGGGCTAAAAAACAGGGATACACATTTATTACTGGCCATGTTCAGCAAAGTATCGCCCAGCGCTTCTCACCCAAAACAGAAATTGTAAAAATATTCCCTATTTGGTATGGGGTAAAATCACCGTTTGAATACTATAGACGGCCACTAAAGTAACATCCTGTTACGTAAAAAGGCTAATTTTTTATTTAAAACTTCTTCAATTTCTACCATGTTCATAAGAAAATTTTTAATTGTAAACCTGTTTTTAACTCTTGGGTTATCATCTTCATTGCAAGAGGTATTCGATAATGCTGAATCTCTACATGGATTTGATAAATATCTTATCCTAGAGGAAGGTGAAACCTATACTGGCGGCATTGGAATCTATGAAGGAAGAATTTTTATAGAGGGAAATGGTGCAATCATTGATTTTGAACAGGGTGGTGGTATTTGGGTTTATGCAGATGAATACTATCCTGCTCATCTTGAAATTGAATATGCAAATATAATTGATGGTGCTTATTATGGTGTGAGTTATGCAGGCACTGCTACAGGCAGAATTGAGAATTGTAATCTTATAAACAATGATTTTGGATTGAAATTTTTTGATACCGCTCAAGTCGAAGTAAAAAATTGTAATCTTGTGGGATGTAATACTTATGGCTTGGGAATTTATGGAACAACAGCTTCAGTAAATATAAATTATTGTAACTTTTGGGATAATGCTGAGGGGGATACTCAAGAAAATTGCCCCAACTGAGGAAGTATTTGGACTCCGTGGGAGCCCATCGATGCAGTTGGTATAGTCTATGTTGATCCTCAGTTTGAAGATATAGACTCTAGAAATTACAATTTATCCAATGGATCACCTTGTATTGATAGTGGAGACCCAAATCAATATGATGTAGATGGATCTCGAAGAGATATTGGGGCTCATATTATTGAGTCAGTGGCAACAGGGGATTGTAATAGTGATACCAATATAAATGTATTAGATATTATTTATATTGTGAATAATTGTATTCTAAGTTTTGATGATACAAATTGTGATTGTAGCGATATTAATAATGACGATGTGGTAAATGTTTTGGATGTAGTTTCGTTAGTTGGATTAATACTTAATCCCTAGTCTGAACTTTCTATAAGTTCTCCATTTTTCATCAC
This sequence comes from uncultured bacterium, assembly GCA_964419445.1. Taxonomy (GTDB): domain Bacteria; phylum Fidelibacterota; class Marinisomatia; order SCGC-AAA003-L08; family D37C17; genus JABHHG01. The sequence continues at coordinate 18,461 of CAYQPE010000007.1, read as the reverse complement.
GGTAAGCAGTCTATCTGTTCCCATCCAATATGGGATTTCATCAATACTGTCAAATTCCCAAAATAGTAAATCTGCTAAATATCCTTCTTTAATTAGTCCAATTGACTTTTCAAGCTCTAAAGATTTAGCATTATTAAAAGTAGAACCAACAAAAGCTTCTTCCATAGTTAATCCACAATAAAGTGTAGATAATGCCATTACCATGGGCATAGATTGTAATGTACAAGAACCAGGGTTGAAATCTGTAGCAATGGCAACAGTACACCCCATATCAATCAATTTACGCCCATTGGCATATGTATTTTTACCTAAAAAAAGTGTCGTCCCTGGTAACAGGGTTGCAGTTACATTATTCTTTGCTAATGCCTTTATCCCTTTATCACTTACTGCCATTAAATGGTCAGCTGAAAGTGCACCCATTTCAGCAGCTAATTCAGCCGCGTTTGAATCAATAAATTCATCTGCATGTATGCGTGGTTTTAAGCCATAACGAATAGCGGTTTCAAGAATTTTGCGAGTGTGATTAATTTCAAAATATCCTTTTTCACAGAATACATCACAAAAAACAGCTAGGTTTTCTTCAGATACTGCAGGAATCATTTCTTCACAAATAATTCTTACATATCTATCCTTATCGTCTTTTAGCTCTGGGGGAAAATCATGAGCACCCATAAACGTTGGAATTAAATCTAAAGGTGATTCCTCATTTATTTTTTTAATGATTCGAAGTGACTTTAATTCATCTTCTAGAGTTAGCCCATATCCAGATTTTGCTTCGATTGTAGTAGTTCCATAATCTAAAAAGAAGTTACAATGGTTTAAACAATATTCGAACAATTCATCTTCTGATGCATTTCTCACCCCATTTAAAGATGAAACTATTCCACCTCCATTTTTTGCAATTTCTTCATAGGACATTCCTCCTACCCGCATTCCAAATTCTTTACCTCTATTTCCATAAAAAATTGGATGTGTATGAGAATCAATAAACCCCGGAGTTATTAAAGCATTATCTGCATCAATTTCAATTTCAGCACCACTTACTTCTTTTGCAATTTGAATAATTTTTCCATCTTCAATCAATATCTGATGGTGTTTTATTTCATCAATTAAAGACGTTCGTGGATTCCACGTAACTATTTTACCAATATTTGAAATTTTAGTTTTCATTTCATCATGGGCACATTGAGGTTACGTTCTTTAGCAATTTCTACAGCATAGTCATATCCTGCATCTACATGACGAGCCACTCCCATACCGGGGTCATTAGTCAAAACTCTATTTAATCTTACTTTCATTTCAGGAGTACCATCTGCAACAATGACTACCCCTGCATGAATTGAATAGCCCAATCCTACTCCACCACCATGATGTAGTGATGTCCAGCTAGAGCCTCCTGCAGTCGAAAGAAGTGCATTAAGCACAGGCCAATCTGCCACAGCATCTGAACCATCTTTCATGGCTTCAGTTTCCCTGTTTGGAGATGCTACAGATCCAGAATCTAAATGATCTCTCCCAATAACAATGGGTGCAGACAATTCACCACTTGCCACCATATCGTTAATTGCTTCTGCAAAAATATTTCTTTCTCTATACCCTAACCAACATATACGCGCTGGTAATCCTTGGAACTCAACTTTTTCCTGAGCCATGGTTATCCATCGACGTAGGGCTTCATCTTCTGGGAAAAGCTCTAAAACTTTTGCATCAGTTTTATAAATATCCTCTGGGTTACCAGAAAGTGCCACCCACCTAAATGGACCTTTACCTTCACAAAATAAATTTCGAATATATGCAGGTACAAATCCAGGAAAGTCAAAAGCCTTTTCAATACCACCATTTGCTTTTGCCTGTCCTCTAAGATTATTCCCATAGTCAAAAGTTACTGAGCCCATCTTCTGCAAATCTAACATGGCTTGGCAATGTACTGCCATTGAATGATATGACATTTCAATATACTTTTCTGGATTTGACTCTCTTAATGCAAGCGCTTCCTCGTACGAGATTCCATGTGGAACATAACCTGTTAATTCATCATGGGCAGAAGTTTGGTCGGTAACTACTTCAGGAATTATTCCTCGATTTACAAACTCAGGAAAAATATCTGCACAATTCCCTAACAATCCAATGGAAAGAGGAATTCCTTTTTCTTTTGCATCCATTGCCAATTTAATAGCTTCATCAAAAGAATCGGTATGTACATCTAAGTATTTAGTTTCCAATCGTCTTTGGATTCTGTGTGCATCAATTTCAACTGTAATATTCACACCCTCATTCATGGTTACTGCCAAAGGTTGAGCACCACCCATACCTCCTAACCCACCAGTGAGGGTTAATGTATGTTTGAGCGAACCATTAAAGTTTTGTCGTGCTACTTCAGCCAATGTTTCATAGGTTCCCTGTAAGATTCCCTGTGTACCAATGTAAATCCAACTCCCTGCTGTCATTTGGCCATACATTATGAGACCTTTTTTGTCTAACTCACGAAAGTGATCCCAATTTGCCCAATTCGGCACTAACATAGAATTTGAAATCAAAACTCGAGGTGAACTCTCATGAGTTTTAAATACTGCAACTGGTTTTCCAGATTGAACAATAAGGGTTTCATCATTTTCTAAATTTATCAATGACTTTAAAATTGCATCATAGCATTCCCAATTCCTCGCAGCTTTTCCTAATCCTCCATAGACAATTAAATTATCTGGATCCTCGGCATTATTGGGATCCAAATTATTTTGAATCATTCTATATGCTGCTTCTTGTTGCCACCCTTTGCAATTTAGTTCTGTTCCTGTTGGTGATTTTACTGTTCGTGCTTTACTCATTGAATACCTTTAATTTTCGAATGGACCACCGAATGAATCCAATACGGGTTTAAACCAATCTAAATTATATTTATGAGAATCATAAGAAAAAATGCTAACACCATTAAACCCATTTAAGCGTGTCATCAATACTTTATCAGCAGCTGATTGAGCATCTTGATTATATGTTGATATTCCCATATATACTCTGTCTAATTCACTTCTAGAAAGATTATTTTTCATAATCTGTACTGACATATTAAAATCTTTAATTTCTTTAAAATAATTCATGGGAACAACGAAATCAATTATTTCTTGTTCTAACCATGATTGCCAATTTTGAAACCATCGTTCTTTGGCAATAACTAGATTAGGTTTAACCGCTGCGCTTAATTTTACATCCTTACCTGAATTTGCAATATCTTCGTGAACATACCTCACCAAATCAGTAACGCATTGCTCTCTATAATTTTGCCATGCAGTTTTCATTGAATCAACAAAGGTCTGAGTCCATCCATATCGAGTAGAAATAATTCCTCTTACAATATCACGAGGATCAATGGAATAAATTTTTTCGAACTCATCACGACCGTGTGGATTATACCCATAGAACTCATCTTGAAAACGAACATAATCTAAATGGATTCCATCGATATTATAATTTACTATAATTTCATTAAATACTTCTCTAAGATACAAATTCACTTCAGGATGAAGTGGTGAAAGGTATATCCCCTCCCATTGTGGTGACTTGGGTGATCTTAAATCAATACGCCAATCCATTTTACCATGTAAATCTGCTTCTGTCCAATCATTATGAGTATAGTATAAATGATTGGAGTTTTCTGGTTTATACTTACTAGACCATAAAATATAACAATTTACCCATGCATGTATTTCAAGACCGAGACTATGGCCAAGATCAATTGCATACTTTAGTGGATCAAAATCGCTCTGTACGCGAGGGTGATTTTTTACCAGTTTAGATTGATAGAATGAATCTCCACGTCCACGTACCTGTAAGAATACTATATCATAACCGGCTTCATAAGCATGGATAAGAGCAGAGTCAATTTCTGTTTTATTCATCATACTCTCACGCACAACCCATAAACACTTAGTGTCAAGGCTTGAGAGTTGTGCATGAAGATTTGATATAAGAAAAACAAACAGGGCAATGAATTTCAAAGCCCTGTTTATCATATTTTTACTCAAAATATCTATAATATTCACTTCAGATTTACTTACTCCGCAGTAGCTTCTTTAGTTTCTTCTTCAACAACTTCCTCTGTATCTACATTAGTAGGTGCAATATCTACAAATTCAATGATTGATACTGGAGCATTGTCGTTTTTACGATTATTTAATTTAATAATTCGAGTATAGCCACCCTGTCTATTTTCAAATTCTGGAGCAATTTCATGGATAAGAATATTTGCAATTTTCTTTCCTAATTGTCCATTAATTTTTTGAATAATTAAACGACGACCATGCACATCACCACGCTTTGCATAAGTAACTAATCTTTCAACAAATCCACGTAATTCTTTTGCTTTAGCATCCGTTGTACGAATACGCTTATGCATTACTAAAGATGCTGCAAGATTGCTCTTCAACGCCTTACGATGACTGGCGGTTCTATTTAATTTTCTTCCTTTTTTACCATGTCTCATATTATAAAATTCCTATAATCACGCATCCATAAACTGAGAAATATCCATGCCAAAACTAAGGCTTAATTCACCTAGCTTCTCTTGAAGCTCTGTAAGCGATTTACGACCGAAGTTTTTGAATTTTAGCATTTCGCTTTCTTCTTTTGAAACTAATGCACCAATTGTTTTAATTCCTGCAGCTTGTAAACAATTATGACTTCTAACAGATAATTCCATTTCATCAATACTCTTAGAAAGAATTGACTTTAACTCAAGCGCTTCGCTGATTTCTTCATCATTTACAGCTTTTAATGCAGATGAATCATTAAACATAAAGTATGCTAAATGTTGACGTGCAATTGCAGCAGCATGATTGATAGCATCTTTTGCAGATGTTGATCCATCAGTTGATACATCTAATGAAAGTCTTTCATTACCTTCTGTGGAAGTTGCGATATCTTGTATATCCCATGCAACTTTTGTTACTGGATTAAAAATTGCATCAATTGGAATTGTGTCTAGCGTATCATCTTTTCTTTTATTTTTCGCAGCAGGAGAATATCCCTTACCTCTTGAAATTCTGATATCTATACATAATGTTTTTTCTTCTGTGATGGTTGCAATATGTTCATCTGGATTCAATACTTCAAAATCAGTAGCCAATGCTGCAATATTAGCGCCTGTGAATTTGCAAGGGCCTTGAAGTTCTACAGACACAAGTTCTGGACCATCTTCAACGGCTTTAAATCTAACTTCTTTTAAATTTAGAATAATATCAGCAATATCTTCTAAAACACCATCGATAGTTGTAAATTCATGAGTAACACCATCAATTCTGATTGAAGTGATTGCTGCACCAGGAATACATGTTAATAATGTTCTTCTTAAACAGTTTCCAATAGTAACACCATATCCACGATCAAATGGTTCTGCAATTACAGTAGCAACCTTTTCAGATTCTTCTTGGATGTTTATCCCAATTTCTTCAAAATGCTTATTTTTAGCCATTAATTTAACGATCCTTATTAATTAAAATTACTTAGAATAAAGCTCAACAACGAGTTGTTCATTAAGCGGTTCAGTGATTTCATCACGTTCTGGAATACTTTCGTATGTACCTGTAAGCTTAGCCTTATCTAATGTAAGCCACGGCATTGGATTATCACCTTGTACTCTTCTCATTGAATCTTGGAAAATTTCGTTTTTCTTGCTTTTATCACGAACTTGAATAACATCACCAGGTTTACAAATGAAAGATGGGATATTTGTTACCACATTATTTACCAAGAAATGCTTATGTGTTACTAATTGACGTGCTGCTCTACGAGTAGGTGCAAGCCCTAAACGGAAAACAGTATTATCTAATCTAGATTCTAAAAGCTGAAGCAATTTATGACCAGTTGGACCATTATGTGCTTGCGCTTTTTTGAAATAATTACGGAATTGCTTTTCCAACACACCGTATAAATATTTTATTCGTTGTTTTTCTCTAAGCTGAACACCATAGTTAGATAGCTTTGATCGACGAGATTGACCATGCTGTCCAGGTGCATAATTTTTACGTAAATTAGAAAATTTAGGAGATTCAAAAACAGGAAACTCTAAACGTCTAACAATTCTTGCTCTAGGTCCAGTATATCTTGCCATAAATTACCCTATACTCTTCTTTTCTTTGGAGGACGGCAACCATTATGGGGAATTGGTGTAACGTCCATGATAGTTGTTACTTCTAGTCCAGCAGCTCTTAACGCTCTCACAGCAGCTTCTCTACCACCACCTGGTCCTTTAACTCTAACTTCAACAGATGCTAGCCCCATTGAGATAGCATCCTCAGCTGCTTTTGTTGCAGCTTGTGTTGCAGCAAAAGGTGTACTTTTACGAGAACCTTTAAATCCCATACCACCAGCACTTGCCCATGATATGGCATTACCAAATTTATCTGCAAGTGTAACAATAGTATTATTAAACGTTGCTTTTACAAAAGCGATTCCTTCAGGATCAACTTTCTTTTTATTCTTTTTAACAGCTTTAACCAACTAGTACTCCTTAGTTGTTATTATTTCTTACCGGCAATAGTTTTTTTCTTGCCTTTTCTTGTTCTAGAATTATTTTTAGTATTTTGTCCTCTTGCAGGAAGCCCACGTCTATGTCGTAATCCACGGTATGCACCGATGTCCATTAGACGTTTAATATTACGAGATACTTGACCGCGCAATTCACCTTCTACTAAATATCCATTTGCTAATTCATTACGAATTGCAAGTAGTTGTTCTTCTGTTAGCTCATGAACTCGAATATTTCTATCAATATTACAAGCATCAAGAATTTGTCTAGAAAATGTTAAACCTACACCGTAGATATAGGGTAATGCAAATTCTACTTTTTTATTTCTGGGTAAATCAACTCCAGCGATACGTGCCAAAACGACTCTCCTTAACCTTGACGTTGTTTATGTTTTGGGTTTTCACAAATAACACGGATAATGCCATGTCTTTTAATAATCTGGCATTTATCACAAATTTTTTTTACAGATGCACGAACTTTCATTTCACACTCTTATTTATATCGATACGTAATTCTTCCACGACTTAAATCGTAAGGTGATAGTTCTAATTTAACTTTATCACCTGGAAGTATTTTTATATAATGCATTCTCATTTTACCTGAAACATGAGCCAATACAATATGATCATTTTCAAGTTTAACTCTAAACATTGCATTTGGCAATGTCTCCGTTATTTCACCATCTACTTCTATGCCTGCTTCTTTAGCCATTATTTAGTTAAAATTTCTGCACCATTTTTAGTTATTGTTATCGTATGCTCAAAATGAGCCGACGGCTTTCCATCAGCCGTACTTATTGTCCATTGATCACTTTTAGTGAATACCTCTGGTGTTCCCATATTAATCATTGGTTCAATGGCAAAGCACATACCCTCTTTAATTTTAGGTCCTGTACCTTTTTTACCAAAATTTGGAATTTGTGGATCTTCATGCAATTTACTTCCAATACCATGCCCAACTAATTCAGTTACTACGCCATAATCATGTTTTTCAGCATGAGTTTGAACTGCATTACTGATATCACCAATTCTATTTCCTAGTTTGGCTTGCTCAATCCCTTTATATAAACACTCTTGAGTTACTTTCATGAGTTGTTTACTTTCAGAGCTTACATTACCAACTGGAAATGATCGGGCATGATCTCCGTAATATCCATCAACGATTGTACCGCAATCAATACCAATAATTTCACCTTCTTTTAAAACTCTTTTACCTGGAATTCCATGTACAACTTCATCTTCTACAGAAATACATAAAGTTGCTGGAAATCCATATAGACCTTTAAAGCCCGGAATTGCGCCATTCTTTCGAATGAACTCCTCAGCTAATTGGTCAAGCAATATTGTTTCAACGCCAGGTTTGATATGATCTTCAAGCATATTGAGCGTATCACGCACAATTCTGCCTGCTTGACGCATTATATCAACTTCTTTAGCGCTACGAATATGGATCACAGATAAAAATAAAAACTCAGTTTAGTAACGAGTTTTACCTCTACCTTTGACCTTACCAGATTTCAAAAAGCCATCATAGTGTCGCATTAATAGATGAGACTCTACCTGTTGTAAAGTATCTAATGCTACACCCACAATAATTAATAAACTTGTTCCACCGTAAAAACTAGCCAGTGAAAAATCAACACCGAAAAACCCATTTAAGAATGTGGGGAAAATTGCAATCAACGCAAGAAAGATTGATGCAGGTAAAGTTACTTTCGTTAGGATATTATCGATATAATCCGCAGTTGATTTTCCGGGTCTAACACCGGGAATAAATCCACCCTGTTTTTTCATATTGTCTGCAACATCAACAGGATTAAATGCGATTGCAGTATAAAAATAAGTAAATACAATAATTAAGAATGCTAGGAAAAATGAATATACGATATGAGTAGGTGCGAAAACACGTTGCATCCACTCACCAAATGCATTCCCTTCAGGGAAAAAAGTAGCCACCGTATTGGGTAAAAACATTAATGCTTGGGCAAAAATAATTGGCATCACTCCAGCTGTTAATATTTTTAGTGGAATATGTGTAGCTTGTCCACCATATACTTTTCTTCCTACAACTCTTTTTGCATATTGTACGGGTATTTTTCTAACACCAGTGGAAACCGCAACAACTATGTATGTTGTGGCAAACATCAATACAAATAATAATATTAATGTAAATGGATTTGCCAATCCTTGTTGGAATAATGTCACTTGCTGATTAAATACATGTGGAGCTTGTGCCAAAATACCAATCATAATGATTAGAGAAATTCCATTACCAATTCCATGATCAGAAATTTGCTCACCCAACCACATAACAAATACAGTTCCAGTAACTAAAGTAACAATCGTAACAAAGTAGAATGTTAAACCTGGATTTGGTACTACTGCACCAACACTAGTTGCAGGGTAATTTGCCAAGAATACAGCAACACCAATTGCTTGTAAGGTCGCAATCAATACCGTACCATAACGGGTTAATTGAATAATTTTCTTTCTTCCTTCTTCACCTTCTTTTTGTAGGCGTTGGAAATAAGGAATTACTGCACCCAATAATTGAATGATAATTGATGATGAAATGTAAGGCATGATTCCCAATGCAAAAATAGATGCCTGTGAAAAGAAACCACCTGCAAACATATCATACAATCCTAATAGAGAATTAGTAAAGTTTTGCATCACAGCAGCTAAGGCAGCTCTATCGATACCAGGAACTGGTACTTTCCCACCTAATCTATATACCAAAATTAACATGCATGTAAAAGCAAGCTTTTTACGCAAGTCTGGTATTCTAAATATATTTAAAAATTTATCAATCATAGATATGTAACCTTGCCACCAGCTTTTTCTATTTTCTCTACAGCAGATTTACTAAACATATCTGCAGATACTTCAACTGCCGATGTAATTTCTCCACTACCTAAAATTTTAACAGGTTGATGTGCTTTTTTAACTACACCACACTCAATTAATGTATCCACATCAACTTTATCCAAACCCAATGCTTGGATTCGATCCAAATTCACAATTTGAATGGTCTTTTTAAAAGGGTAATTAGAGAAACCACGCTTAGGTAGTCTTCTCATCAACGGAGTTTGACCACCCTCAAAATGCAATCTTGCAGATGCACCAGAACGTGACTTATACCCATTATGACCTTTTCCTGCAGTACGTCCTTGTCCAGAACCATTACCACGTCCAATTCTTTTGCGGTCTTTTACTGAACCTTTTGCTGGAGTTAAATTTCCGAGATCCATTAAACTTCCTCTACTTTCAAAAGATGGCCAATTGCGTTGATCATCCCACGAATTGCGGGGGTGTTATTATGCGTTACAGGAGTATTCATTTTTTTAATACCCAATGCAATCAACGTATCTTTTGCACGTTTGCGATAACCAATTGCACTTTTGACCTGAGTAATTTTTAATTTTTTATCAGCCATTTTACTATCTTTATGAGAATAATTCTTTTACTGTAATTCCACGTTGTCTAGCAACTGTTAATGGATCTCTTAATGACTTCAATCCTTTTTCAATTGCTCTAACAATATTAATTTGATTTGTAGATCCTGTATTTTTCGTAAGGATATCTGAAATTCCAATCTGCTCTAATACAGCACGAACAGGACCACCAGCAATAATACCAGTACCTGGCGATGCAGGTTTAAGCATTAATCGTACAGAATCTGACTTAATATCTAATCGATGAGGTATAGTACCGTTAATAATGGGTGCTTTAAAAATCTTCTTTTTTGCATTTTCTTTTGCTTTATTTACAGCAGATGCAACCTCGTTAGCTTTTCCAAAACCAATGCCAACATGACCTTTACCATCACCTACAACAACTACACTGTTAAAACGCATGGTACGTCCACCGGTAGTCGCCTTCGAAACACGGTTTATACAAACCACGGTTTCTTCGTTTAACTCTAATTCAGTTGGATTTATAATCTTACTCAATATAATCTCCGTTAAAATTGGATTCCAGCTTCACGAACGGCATCAGCTAATGCTTTTACTCTACCGTGATACTTGTACCCATTTCGATCAAATACAATTTTATCTATTTTACTTTTCTTTAGTTTTGCACCTAAATCTTTACCAACTAAAGTACTTGCTTCAATTTTGCCGTTTGCTTTTTCAACAGACTTCACAAGCTCTTTATTGTTAGAAGATGATGAAACTAAAGTTTTGTTTTCATTATCATCAATTACTTGAGCATAAATATGAAGATTAGAACGGTAAACCACTAGCCGCGGATGTGTACCACGAACACCAAGTTTACTTTTGATTCTTTTTCTCTTTTTCGCCCAGTTTATTTTTTTAGTAAATTTCTTTTCTGCCATGATTAACCTACGCTACACCTACTGTTTTACCAGCTTTTCTTCTTACAACTTCGTCAGAGTAGCGAATACCTTTACCTTTAAATGGCTCAGGTTTTCTCAACTCTCTAATTTTTGCAGCGACTTGACCAACAGCTTGCTTGTCAATTCCTGAAATGATTATGGTCGTTGCATTTGGAGTTTCAAATTTGATTCCTTCAGGTTTTTCAAAATATATAGGATGTGAAAAACCTAAATTCAATAATAAGAAATTCCCTTTATTCGCATCGGCAGTAAAACCAACACCAACAAGTTTTAATTCCTTTTTATATCCATTTGCCACACCTTCAATCATATTTGCAACTAGTGCACGATACAAACCGTGTAACTCACGATGCTCTTTTTCATCTGATGGTCTTGATACGAGAATTTTATTTTCTTCCTGACCAAATGTAATTGCAGGATTATAATTCATGTTAAGCTCACCTAATTTCCCTTTAACAGAAACTGATTCTGTAGAGATATTTACTTCAACACCGTCTAAAATTTCTATAGGTTTTCTACCAATTTGTGACATTCTACTAAATCCTTACCAAACGTGACAAAGAACTTCACCACCAATTTTTAAAGCTTGTGCTTTTTTATTTGAAAGCACACCCCTTGAAGTGGTTAAAATTGAAATACCCATGCCATTTAGTACGCGAGGCAATTTGTCGGCACTAACATAGAGTCGACGTCCTGGCTTACTCACTCGATCAATCCCATGGATTACAGGATTTTTATCAAAATCATAGTTTAAGAAAATTCGCAATACATCCTGCTTATTATCTTTAATTAAGATGAAATCACGAATAAAATGTTCTTCTTTTAATACAAAAGAAATACGTTTCTTTAAATTTGATGCAGGTACATCAACCCATGGTTTTAATGCTTGTTGAGCATTACGAATTCGGGTTAGATAGTCTGCTACTGGATCGTTTAATGACATAAACTATTTCCTATTACCAACTTGCTTTCTTAACACCAGGGATATAACCTTTGTGAGCCATTTCCCTAAAACAAATACGACACAATCCAAACCGTTTATAAACAGAATGTGGCCGTCCACAATTATTGCACCGAGTATAACCTCTTGTTGAAAATTTAGGTTTTCTTTGTGCCTTTACAATTAATGCTTTTCTTGCCATTATGCTGCAACCTCTTCTTCAGTTTGCACAGCTTTCTTACGAATAGGCATCCCCATTGCAAGAAGTAATTCTAACGCTTGTTCATCAGATTTTGCTGTTGTTACAACTGTAATATTTAATCCTCTAATTTGATTTACTTTATCGTAATCAATTTCAGGAAAAATGATTTGTTCAGTGATTCCAAAATTATAATTACCTCTGCCATCAAAACCGCGATTTGGTAATCCACGGAAGTCACGAATTCGAGGAGAAGCAATTGAAATAAAACGATCTAAAAACTCATACATTCTTTCACGACGTAATGTTACACTTATACCTACTGGATCATTTTCTCTTAACTTGAAATTAGAAATAGCTTTTTTAGCTTTAGTAACTACAGGTTTTTGACCTGTAATTGTAGTGATTTCTTCTACCGCTTGTGTCAGCCAATTTGCATGCTCTTTAGCAGCACCAATTCCCATATTGATAACAACTTTAACAATTTTAGGAATTTCCATTGTATTGTCAAGACCAAGTGTAGAAGACAACTCTTTTACAACTACATCTTTATAATGATTTTGCAATCTTGGTGTATATTCAGCCATCTTAATCGATTACCTCACCTGTTGTTTTTGCAACTCTTACTTTTTTACCATCATCAAGAATTTTATAACCTACTTTAGATGGCTCACTTCCCACAAGCAATCTCACATTTGATACGTGTATACTTGCTTCTTTTTCTAAAATTCCACCTTGTGGATTATCTTGAGTTGGGCGTGCATGTTTTTTTACAACATTTACACCTTCAACTAAAACTCTCTCTTTTTCCAGATAAACTTTAATCACACGTCCAGTTTTACCAGCATCAGCACCAGACATAACTTGAACCGTATCGCCTTTTCTAATTTTCATTATATAACCTCCGGTGCAAGTGATAAAATTTTCATATATCTCTTCTCACGTAATTCTCTGGCAACTGGACCAAACACACGAGTTCCTTTTGGTTCTTTTTGGTTGTTGATAAGTACTGCAGCATTTTCATCGAATCTAATATAAGACCCGTCTTTTCTGCGTACTTCTTTTTTAGTGCGAACAACTACAGCAGTTGATACTTCACCTTTTTTAACAACACCACCAGGAATTGCTTTTTTCACAGTTACAATAATTTCGTCACCCAAACGAGCATATTTTCGCCCTGATCCACCCAATACTTTGATGCAAAGTACTTCTTTGGCGCCGGTATTATCTGCAACTTTTAATCTTGTTTCTTGTTGAACCATCTTACTTTTCCTTAGATCTCAACAGATTTTTGTTCGATGTTAACAACTCGCCATCTTTTCAATTTACTTAATGGCCGTGACTCTACGATTCTTACCACATCACCTGGAGTACAATTATCTTGAGGATCATGTGCGTAGTATTTTTTAGTTTTTGTAACAAACTTCTTATAAATTGGATGTGGAAATCTTCTTGCCACCTGAACAACAACAGTTTTGTCCATTTTTGATGGCAATACTTTTCCTACCAATTGACGACGATTGTCTGTCATTATTTAGATTCCTTCCCGCGAATACCTATTTCATGTTCACGAATTACAGTTTTAATTTGAGCAATTTCACGTTTAGTTGCACGAATAGCCTGAGGAGTTTCCAATTGCTGTAATACTTTTTGAAATCGAAAGTTTACCAATGCTTCTTGGTTCTCAACTAATTTTGTTTCTAATTCAGAAACTGATAATTTATTTAAATCTTTTCTATCCATGCCTATGCCCCTAATTCTCTACGAGGAACCGTTTTGGTTTTAATAGGTAATTTATAAGATGCAACTCTAAATGCCTCTTGAGCCTCTGCCTCATCTAAACCTTCAACTTCAAATAAAATACGACCAGGCTTAACCACTGCAACCCAATATTCTGGAGATCCCTTACCTTTACCCATTCGTGTTTCAGCAGGTTTCTTTGTAATGGATTTATGTGGGAAAATTCTAATCCACATACGACCAATTTTTCTAACACGACGTGAAATGGTAATACGAGCAGCCTCAATCTGACGACTGGTAATCCAACCACATTCTAAAGCTTTCAAGCCAAAAGTTCCAAATGCTACGTAATCTCCAGAATTGGACATTCCACGCATTTTGCCTTTTTGCGGCTTTCTATATTTAATTTTTCTTGGTGCTAACATTTATCAGCTGTCCTATCTATTTCTGATTTCGCCTTTATAGACCCACACTTTTACACCAATAATACCATAGGTAGTTAGTGCTTCTACAAGTGCATAGTCTATATCTGCTCTTAATGTATGCAAAGGAACTCTTCCTTCTCTAAAAGTTTCACTTCGAGCAATATCAGTACCATTTAATCGTCCTGAAATACATACTCTAATTCCTTCTGCACCCATACTCATTGTTGATTGAATTGCTTTTTTTACAGCACGTCTATAGTTCACTTTTTTCTCTAATTGTTGAGCTACATTTTGGCCAACTAATTCAGCTTTCAATCCAGGGCGTTTAACTTCGGATACATTGATCTGAATATCATAGCCCATAATTTTCTTTAATTCTTTTTTAAGGCTCTCAACTTCAGAACCACCACGACCAATAACAATACCTGGACGAGCTGTATGTACGGTTATCACAACTTTTTTTGCTGTTCTTGTAATTTCAATATTTGAAATACTTGCTCGGCTAAGTCTGCTATTTAAATAGTTTCTGATGATAATATCTTCATGGAGCTTTTTAGCATAGTTTTTTTCATCAAACCATGTTGATTCCCAATCTCTATTAACACCAATTCTTAAACCTATAGGATGTACTTTTTGTCCCAAACTAACCCCTTAATTCTTAGAATCTGAAATTACAATTGTTAAATGACTAGATCGCTTCATGATTGGCACTGCACGACCCATAGCTGCAGGACGAAAACGCTTCATTGTTGGTCCCTCATCTACATAAGCAGTTTTAATAAAAAGAGCGTCTGCATTGAATGTTTCATTATTATGTGCCATATTTGCCACCGCAGATGAAATAGTCTTACTAATAGAAATAGCCGCTTTTTTGTTCATAAATGTAAGTTTCTCTAATGCATCATTTACATTCATATTCCGAACGGTATCTAGGACAAATCTCATTTTTTTAGGTGATTGCCTTAAATGTCTTGATCTAGCTATTGCTTCCATTATCTTTTCTTATCTCCTGAATGACCACGATAAGTTCTAGTTGGAGAAAATTCTCCCAACTTATGCCCAACCATATTTTCTGATACATAAACTGGAATAAATTTATTTCCATTATGCACCGCAAATGTCATCCCCACAAAGTTTGGAGATATGGTTGATCTGCGTGACCATGTCTTTATAACTTGCTTCTTTTTAGATTCTGCTGCTGCTGCAACTTTTTTCAATAATTTCGGATCAATATATGGACCCTTTTTAAGAGATCTAGGCATCCTTATTTCCTTCGCTTAACAATGTATTTGTTAGATGCTTTATTTTTCTTGCGAGTTTTATAACCCTTTGTAGGCAATCCCCAAGGTGAAACTGGATGTCTACCACCTGAGGTTTTACCTTCACCCCCACCATGAGGGTGATCAATAGGATTCATCACAACACCACGTACTTTAGGCCTTTTGCCCAACCAACGACTACGACCCGCTTTTCCAATTTTCACATTTTCATGACTTTTGTTTCCAACCACACCAATAGTAGCAAAACAATTTTCTGAAATCATTCTCATTTCACCTGAAGGCAACTTCAGTGTAACCATTCCAGATTCATTAGCCATAATTCTTGCATATGCACCAGCACTTCGAGCCATTTGAGCACCTTTCCCAGGCTTCAATTCAATATTATGCACTAACATACCATCAGGGATGATACCAAGAGGCATAGTATTGCCTGTTTTAAAAGGCACTGTGTTCTCAGCTGATGAAATTACAGTATTGCCAACTTTCAATCCATCTGGTGCAATGATATAACGTTTCTCACCATCTTTATACTCTAACAACGCAATACGAGGTGATCGATTTGGATCATATTCGATTGCTAAAACTGTTGCTGGAATATCAAATTTATTTCTTTTAAAATCGATAATTCTGTATCGACGTTTATGACCACCACCACGTCTTCTTGAAGTAATTCTTCCATGATGGTTACGTCCACCCGTTTTACGTAAAGCTTTAGTCAGTTTTCGTTCAGGCCTATCCTTTGTAATTTCTTCAAAGGTAGAAACTGACATAAATCTTCTTGCTGGTGTATCCGGTTTTAATTTACGAACTGGCATAATTTTCCCTAACTTACATCCGCATTTAGAAGATCAATAGAAAAACCATCAGACAAAGTAATAATAGCTTTTTTCCATGATGATCGTGTTCCAGAAGTTCTTAACACTTTTCCATTACTTCTAACTGTAGTGTTTTTCCGTTTACCTTTAAAATTCAATGTTGCAACTTTATCCACCTTTACATTGAACTTATCTTCAACAGCTTTTTTAATCTCAAGCTTATTGGCCGCTTTTTCTACTTGAAACACATACTTGCGTTGCGTTTCGCTTAACATAGCGCCTTTTTCACTGAGGATTGGTCTAATAATTATTGAACTTTTGATAGACATACTAATCAGCCAATTGTGCGTTTAAAGATTCTGCACCTGCTACATCAGTAACTAAAATTTGACAATCAAGCAAATCAAAAGTTGATGCAGTTTTTGCAGGAATCACATTTACATTCTTTACGTTACGAGAGCCAAAAAATAGATTGTCTCCAACCTCATCAGCTAATATCGTAACCTTTTTACCCTTTAATTTCAAGTTATCTAAAACTTGATTAAATTCTTTGGTTTTAGGCAATTCTAATTCAAAATCTGAAACTATCATAAAGTTACCAGAAGATAGTTTTTGTGAAAGTACACTTTTTCTTGCAATTTGACGTACTTTCTTATTCACCTTCTTCTCATACTTATGAGGCTTTGGACCCAAGGCTGAACCACCATGAACGCGTGCTGGATTTCTAGTTGATCCAACTCGGGCTCTACCAGTACCTTTTTGCTTGTAGGGTTTTGTACCACCACCACTCACTTCAGCTCTTGTTTTTGAAGAATGTGTACCCTGTCTTAAAGCGGCCAATTCTGAATTTACCGCAAGATATACACAATGATCGTTAGGCTCTACAGCAAATACAGCATCACTTAATGTGAGCTTCTTTGTAGATTTTTTGCCTGTTTTATTATAAATATCTAATTTCATAATTACTTCGTTAAATAAATAATTCCATTTTTAGATCCTGGGACAGCACCACGTAAAAATACTAAATTAGATTCAATATCAACACGAATCACTTCTAGATTTTTTACAGATACTCTATCGTTCCCAAAACGACCTGCCATTCGCGTACCTAACCATACACGTGAAGGGTCAGAACCTGCACCAATTGAACCGGCCTTTCTCATCACACTATTTTTACCATGTGATCGACGGCCACCACCGAAGCCATGACGCTTCATGTGACCTGCAAAACCGCGACCTTTAGATGTACCCGAAACAGTTACAAAATCACCCAATTCAAAAATACGTGCATCAATTTTATCACCAAGTTTTACTTCTGGTAAATCTTCGCATCGAAACTCTTTAAAATATTTTACAGAAGATTTTGATTTAGCCAAATGACCTTTAGTTGCCTTATTAAGCTTTTTATCATCAACGCTACCAAAGCCAACCTGAACTGCAATATAACCATCATTATCAGTGTTTTTTAGCTGTGTAATGACACATGAATCAATTTCAATAACCGTGGTAGGATAATCTCTTCCACTCTCATCAAAAATTCTAGTCATACCAACTTTTCTACCTACAGCAAAGGGTACATCAGCAACATTAGAATCTTCAGGATCACTTGAAGCTTCTTCATCAGCAACTTCAGCTGTCGTTTCAACTGCAGTAGCTTCCTCAACAGCCTCAACTTCTTCAGCCTCTTTTGATATTTCCTCTACCACTTCTTCAGCAGATTCTTTAGAAGCTGAAGATTCAGTATCTTCTACAACTTCTTCTGGTTTATTTTTATCTTCTTCTGAAAACAACTTTAAACTCTTTTCTAAATTAAGTTTTGATTTCTATATCAACACCAGCAGGCATATCTAATTTCATCAATGCATCAACTGTTTTGGGTGTTGAATTCATAAGATCTACGATACGTTTATGAATCTTAATTTCAAACTGCTCTCTAGATTTTTTATCAACATGAACAGATCTATTCACAGTATAGATACTTCTTCTTGTTGGCAATGGAATTGGACCCAAAACCATTGCACCTGTATTTTTAGCTGTCTTAACAATCTTCTCTGTGGACTTATCCAAGAGCATGTGATCATAAGCTTTTAATCGTATTCTTATTTTGTTCATATCTAAATCAATGAATCCTATTCAATAATTTCCGTAACAACACCAGCACCAACAGTATGACCACCTTCACG
>CAYQPE010000006.1:35043-38425 GCA_964419445.1 uncultured bacterium | reverse complement strand
AATCACCATCTAAAGTAACTAAATCATTTAAATTTATTTCAAATGGAATTGTGACTCTCTCTAAAGGAATAGCACTATTTTCTATTTTGATTGGATCTATAGCAGGAATAGTTAAATCGGATTCAGGTATAAAGAAAAGCTCATCACCTATGCTTATTGGTTCATCCTCGGGTATAATTGTAGTATCCATAACAATGAAAAATGTATTATTTGTTGAATCAATCTGAATGGTATTTGTAGGATTATTCGGGTTACTAATATTAGATAATGAATATACTTGGTCAATAAGTGGCATGGTTAACGGAATATGCCATTGAGGCGGTTCCCATTTTTCAGGGATGTCTATAGAGCAACTGTAAAATAATACAAAAAGAAGAGTGTGTAAAACTCTTCTTTTAAATAAATGTGTATAATTAAAATTTGAAACTATTTTAATAACGGTAATGCTCCGGTTTAAATGGTCCCTTTTTATTAACACCGATATACTTGGCTTGTTTATCTGTCATTTTGGTAAGTTTCACACCAAGATGCTCTAAATGTAATCGTGCAACTTCCTCATCTAATTCTTTTGAAAGTACATGAACTCCATCCGTCACTTCACCTTTCCATAACGCAATTTGTGCTAATACTTGATTTGTAAATGAATTAGACATTACAAAAGATGGATGTCCCGTTGCATTGCCTAAATTAACAAGTCTTCCACGAGAAAGTAAGATGATTGAATGGCCATCTTCAAATGTAAATTTATCAACTTGAGGTTTAATATTTTCCTCAGAAATTGAATTACTATTTTCAAGATATGCCACATCTATTTCATGATCAAAATGACCAATATTGCAAAGGATTGCATTATTTTTCATCTTTTCCATATGAGCACCAGTTACCACATCACAATTCCCTGTGGTAGTAACAAAAATATCTCCATATTCGCATGCTTCATCCATGGTTACAACAGAGAATCCTTCCATTGCAGCTTGTAGCGCACAAATTGGATCAATCTCAGTTACAAATACTTGCATGCCATAACCAGCCATAGATTGCGCACAACCTTTACCAACATCACCAAATCCGCATACAACTACTTTTTTGCCTGCAAGCATAATATCAGTTGCACGTTTAATGCCATCAGCTAATGATTCTCTACATCCATATTTATTGTCAAACTTTGACTTTGTTACTGAATCATTTACATTAATGGCAGGAAAAGGTAAATTACCTTCTTCCATTAACTGATATAGTCGATGAACGCCCGTTGTGGTTTCTTCAGAAACGCCTTTAATTTCAGGAATTAAATGTTGGTATTTTTCCAAAATAATTTGCGTGAGGTCGCCACCATCATCTAAAAGTATATTGGGACCAAGACCATTACCAAAATCAAGGGTTTGTTCTACACACCACCAATATTCTTCCTCAGTCTCTCCTTTCCATCCAAATACAGGATAACCGGCTTCAGCTATAGCTGCAGCAGCATGATCCTGTGTAGAATAAATATTGCATGAAGACCATCGCACATCTGCACCTAAATCAACTAATGTTTCTATAAGTACTGCCGTTTGAATTGTCATATGAATACAACCTGCAATTCGAGCACCATTCAATGGTTTTTCTTTGCCATATTTTTCTCGAATCGCCATTAGCCCCGGCATTTCGGCTTGGGCTAAGAGAATTTCCTTTCGACCAAAATCTGCCAGTTTTATATCTGCAACTTTATAATCTGTAAAAGTAGTATTTACTTCTGGCTCAGCCAATGTTGATACCTTCATTTGCCAATTCCTTTAATTCTGTTGTTTTATCAGTTTTTTCCCATGAATATCCATCTCTTCCAAGATGCCCGTATGCTGCCAATGGTTTATATTCGGTATGTCTTAAATTTAGTGACTCTATAATTCCTTCAGGTTTTAAGTCAAAAATCTGCTGAACGATGGTTGTCAACTCAGTATCAGATACAATGCCCGTCCCCATAGTATCTACTAAAAATGATACAGGTTCTGCAACACCAATACTATAAGCCAACTGAATTTCACAACGTTCTGCAAGGTCAGCTGCAACAATATTTTTAGCAATATATCTAGCCATATAAGCTGCAGATCTATCTACTTTTGAGGGGTCTTTCCCAGAAAATGCTCCACCACCATGCCGAGCATAACCACCATAAGTATCAACAATTATTTTTCGTCCTGTTAAGCCAGTATCGGCCTTGGGGCCACCTTCTACAAAACGACCTGTACCATTAATAATAAAATTTTCTTCATAGGGATATTCATATTGATCTAATACAGGCTTGATTACATAATCAATCATATTTAATTCAATGAACTTTAACTCTTCTTCTTCAGAGTCATTGAATTGATGTTTCATATCTTCATGTTGAGTAGCCAAAACAACTTTAGTGATTTTTACAGGAGTGGTGCCATTATACTCAACAGTAACTTGTGTTTTTCCATCAGGGCGTAACCATGGGAATTGACCATTTTTACGCACTTCTGCCAACCTTTCAGCTAATCGATGAGAAAGTATAATAGGAAGTGGCATGAGCTCTGGAGTTTCTTTGCATGCAAATCCAAACATTAACCCTTGGTCGCCAGCACCCTGTTCTCTATTTTCAGTCTTATCTACACCCTGTTTTATATGAGGGCTTTGCTCATCAATATATAAAGAAACATTTAGAGTTTTTGCATCGAATCCTTCATCTGCATAATTATATCCAATTTCTTCTACTGTTTTACGAATAATCTCTTCGTAAATGGGATGATTATTTGTGGTAATCTCTCCAGAAATTACAACTAAATCTGTGGTGGTTAATGTTTCACATGCAACCCTACCTGCAGAATCATTTGATAAAATTGCATCTAATATTGCATCAGAAATTTGATCACTAACTTTATCTGGATGCCCTTCAGTTACTGATTCTGAAGTAATAACATAATTATTGTTCATTTTAAGCCCTTAAATAACTGCTTCTAATACTTGGTTATGACCGATAATTTGGTTTTCCAATTTACAACCTTTTACCGTTGCGCCTGATAGTACTATTACATTGTTTAGTTCTGCATTATCAACTCTACAATTATCCATAACAGTAGTATTAATTAATGTTGAATTTTCGATTTTAGCACTTTGATGTATAGTATTAGAATTTTTTCTCTCTAATAATACTTTATTGGTTTCCAAAAGTGTTTCAGGAATTCCACAATCTAAACAATTGTCAATCATTGTATGAATAAATGGATGCCCATCCTGTAACATTTTTTGTAATGCATCAGTTAATTGATATTCATTTTTTGTTGTAATATCATTATCAAATAAATATTGGAGCGATGCTAACAATAATCTTTGAGATTGAATCCCATAAATACCTGCTATTGCCAAGTTACTCTTTGGG